>DATHGS010000560.1:0-2527 GCA_035490155.1 Candidatus Methylomirabilota bacterium
CTCTCCTGATCGCCAAGAAGGATCCGGGACAGGGGTTCGTCTGGACGGCGTTCGCCCTGCTGATCAGCGGCATCGCGATCACGTTCTACCTGCCCCGTCGACGCATCTGGACGCGTCTCTCGCCGGGCGGCGATCTGGCAATCGTCAACCGCTCGGATCGCTACGTCGACGTCGAGCGCGAGTTCGGCCGGCTGCTCGACGACCCCGTTGCGGCTCGTACTGTGCCGCCGACCGCGGCTCCAACGCCGCCCGCGGCTCCCACGCCGGCCTGACGGAGCGCGGACGCGCCGGCGGCCTCCCTGACCTCGCACGGCAGAAATCAGTCTCACTTATCAAATCAGCCTCGAACACGTTTGGCCGAGTGCCGGTTTCGCCTGGATCCCTTCGTGGGTCGTCTCGGACTTGCGATGGGTCGAGCGCAATTGAGACGAATCTCATCAGTGGGCCTGATAAGAAAGCCGGGATCCCGAGACACCGACGATCCTCATGAACGATCCACAGATCGGCAACCGTGTTGGCACTGAACCGCAACCGGGGCCAGTGCTACGCTGCCAAAAACCCGAGAAACTCGTCGTCGGTCGTTCGGCGTGCACACGATTCCGGCCACCGGCGCAGAGGAGGAGCTCTGCAGGATCCGACCGACCGTCGTCCATGAGCCGGGCGTACCCCATCCGCCCGGCGACCGTCACGGAGGCATCGACAGGAGAGCCATGACCGCCCGAAAGACCGCCATCTCGGAGATCGCAAGCCACAGGGTCGCGAAAACCCAGGATTACCTCGAGGACGCCGGCGCCGACATCTTCGGTCAGTACGTGTTCCACGAGGGAGCCCAGAGCCAGTACCTCGCCAAGCCGATCTTCCGGAAGCTGCGCCGGACGATCGAGGGCCACGAGCCCTTCGACCCCGCGATCATCGACGCGGTGGCCCACGGCGTGAAGGAGTGGGCGCTGGCGCACGGGGCAACCCACTACACCCACTGGTTCATCCCGATGACCGGCTCCACGGCCGAGAAGCACGACTCGTTCCTGACCCCGTCCGGTGACGGCCAGACGATCGCCGAATTCTCGGGCCGGAACCTGGTCCAGGGTGAGCCGGATGCGAGCTCGTTCCCGTCGGGCGGCATCCGGGCGACGTTCGAGGCCCGCGGCTACACGGCCTGGGACGTCACCTCGCCGATCTTCCTCCAGGTCGAGCCGAACGGCGTCACCCTGACGATCCCGACGGCGTACGTCTCGTTCACCGGCGAAGCGCTCGACCACAAGATCCCGCTGCTTCGCTCCCAGGCCGCGCTCGGCAAGCAGGCCCTCCGGATCCTGCGCTGGTTCGGCAACTCGACGGTCAGCCAGGTCTTCACGAACATCGGCCCGGAGCAGGAGTACTTCCTCGTCGACCGCCGGCTGGCCGAGCAGCGCCCCGACCTCCTCCTGACCGGCCGGACCCTGTTCGGAGCCGCGTCGCCCAAGGGCCAGGAGCTCGAGGACCAGTACTTCGGCCCGATCCGCGAGCGGATCCTGGCCTTCATGATGGACCTCGACCGCGAGCTCTGGCGGCTAGGCATCCCGGCCAAGACCCGTCACAACGAGGTCGCCCCGGGCCAGTTCGAGATGGCGCCAGTCTATGAGCCGACCTCGGTCGGGTCCGACCACAACATGATCGTGATGAGCTCGATGCGGCGGATCGCCCAGCAGCACGGCCTCATGCTGCTGATCCACGAGAAGCCGTTCGCCGGCATCAACGGCTCCGGCAAGCACAACAACTGGTCGATGGGCACCGACGAGGGCGAGAACCTCCTCGACCCGGGCAACGACCCGCATGCCAACGCCCAGTTCCTGGCCTTCCTCGCGGCGGTCATCCGGGCGGTCAACGTCCACGCGGACATCCTCCGCGCGAGCATCGCCGACGCCGGGCAGGACCACCGTCTCGGCGCCAACGAAGCGCCGCCGGCGATCATGTCGATCTTCCTGGGCTCGCAGCTCGACGACGTCATCGAGCAGCTCGAGCGCGGCTCTGCCTCGGCCTCGAAGAAGGGCGGCAACCTCGAGCTTGGCGTCACCTCCCTGCCGGTCCTCCCGAAGGACCACACCGACAGGAACCGGACCTCGCCATTCGCATTCACCGGCAACAAGTTCGAGTTCCGCGCGGTCGGCTCGTCGGCGCCGATCTACTGGCCCCAGACGGTCCTCAACACCGCGGTCGCCGACTCGCTGGAGCAGCTTGCCGACGCCCTCGAGAAGCTCAAGCCGGCCGACTTCGAGGGCCTGACGAAGATCCTGTCGGGGATCGTCAAAGAGAACAAGCAGGTCATCTTCGGCGGCAACAACTACTCCGAGGAATGGCACGCCGAAGCGGCAAAGCGGGGCCTGCCGAACAACCGCTCAACCGTGGACGCACTCCCCTCGCTGGCGACCAAAAAGGCGAAGGCGATCTTCTCGAAGTTTGGCGTGCTCTCGGAGCGCGAGCTCGCATCGCGCGTCGACATCAACTGGGAGCGCTACGTCAAGGTCCAGAACATCGAGGCCAACTGCGC
>DATHGS010000561.1:0-2166 GCA_035490155.1 Candidatus Methylomirabilota bacterium
CGAGGGTCACCCAGTCTTCGAGGCCGACGGGCTCAGGAGCTGATCCGCCCGAGCGTAGTGGCCACCAACCGATGGCGGCCGGTCGTATGGACTAGCCGCTGCCGGTAGCCTCGATCGAGCCGACAGGGATGGCGGTTGAGGTCACGATCCGAACCCCGCGAGGGACAGCGACCAGCAACTGGCAGCCGCGGGCGCCGGGGGACACGGTCAACTGCAAGCGGTAGCCTCCCTCGTTCGACTTGAACGATAGTGCCGCGTCCTCGTCGCACACACTTCCGACCCAGGCGATGACAAAGGCCATCGGATCGCTCGGATCCGCGAGAATCACGGGCAGATCGTCGACGCCCTGCGGATCGGCCGCGGGTCCGATCCCGGTCACCAACCCGGTCTCGTCGCTGAGAACCAAGGGCAACGGCTGGTAGCCCAGCGGCAAGGCCGTGCGGAAGAGTCGGGGTTCTGGTTCGGTGGGTCCGGAGCAACCAACGATCGATGCGGCGACGAGCACGCTCAGCGCGATGTGGCGCATGCCGTGAAGTTGCCTGGACAAGAGCAACGAGTGCCCCCACGTGCGACGTCGGTTCCTCGACCCTCCGTGACGAATGACGTAGGCCGATTGGCGTCGCACGTCAGTGTGACAGCGAACCGTGCTGGGCCATGCTTCAGCCGTGATCCCGACCACCGGGATACGGAAAGGAGAGACCAGAACGTGAACGCCCTCGCAAGCTACCTCGTCGAAGACCACATCAACACCCTGCTGGCCGAGTCAGCAGCCAACCGTCAGGCACAGCTCGCCAGGCGCACCGATCGAGTGAACCCGCTCGTGTCCGTCGTAAGGACGGTTCGGTCGCTCCTCGCCGGCCCGGCCGACAAGCCCCTCACACTGCCGACCCTCACCGACTACCCATACCGGAGCTGATCCTCCTCGGCTCCCTCGTTCCCTCCTCCCACAAAGCGCCCGTCCCTCCGACGGGCGCTTTGTTCGTATCCGCAGGATTCAGGGGAGATCGCCTGGGACGTCGACATCGACGAGGGTTGCTGCCATCGGGTCGAGCGGTCGCCAGTCGCCTTCGGCAACCAACAGCGCAGGCAGTGAACGGATGAGCGCGAGGAGACTCCGTTCGCCCTCACCCAGTAGGTGCCGCGCTGCCTGCGTCGCTGCGCCATTTCGAACCGCGCACGGCAGCGGCCGCATCTCTCCGCGCTGAACGAGGACGGCGGCATCGCGGGCACCCTCGGAGGCCAGGAGCAATCCGATCATCATCCGGAGGACAGCCGGGGCGAGCGTCGGCATGTCGCCACCGACGACGATCGCGATCGGCTCGCGCGCGGCTTCGAGCCCGGCCAGCAGGCCGACGAGGGGGCCACCGAACGCCTCCGGGTCGACTGCCCGCCGGACCGGCACACTCGTGGCGGGCAGCTCGCGCTCGTCGCCGGCAGCGAGGACGATGATGACCTCCGTCGAGACCAAGGCAACGGCCGCGACCGCTCGCTCGAGCAGGGTCGAGTCGCCGATCCGGGCGGCCAGCTTGTCACCGCCGAAGCGGCTCGATCGGCCGCCGGCGAGGACGATCCCCGACGCTGCGGCCGGCGCCTCTGGCTCGGGCGGTTCCGTCATCGGTTGACGCCAGTTCCGGCTGCAGCCGCGCGTGGACCCGGAACGTGGCCGTCGGGCGTCCTGCGAAGCACACCCCGCCGGTCGAGATCCTCGAGGATCGCCATGACGTACTTGCGGCTCGTCCCTGTCGCGTCCCGGTACGCTGCCGGCGTCAATGGCCCCGCCGTGGCGAGCGTCGTCGCGCGTTCCTCCAGCGCGGCGTACGTCGCGGCGGCGTAGGCGAGATCGTCGTCGAGACTGACGATCCGGCCGACGGACTCGAGGGCGCGGATGCCTTCCGGCGGGCAGCCCGTGACGCGGGCGGCCTCGGCGAGCGACGGCGGGGCGAGGACGTCGAGGGCAGCGACGAGGCGATCCATCGCGGCCAGGAGCGCGGGTGAGGGGCCTGTGGGCGCGTGGCCCGGCCGGCGAACCATGTCGCCATCCCGCTCGAGTGCCCCGTCGGCGACGAGCCCGTCGATCGCGTCGGCCGCGGCCTCGCGCGCGTGCCCCTGGGAAAGCCGCACGTTCCGGCGGAGATCGCTGGCGGCGATCGATCGAAGGTCTGCGAG
>DATHGS010000562.1:0-5644 GCA_035490155.1 Candidatus Methylomirabilota bacterium
GAAGGGGATGCGGCAGCGGGTCAAGATCGCCGCCGCCCTCGTCCACGAGCCGTCGATCCTGCTCCTCGACGAGCCGTTCAACGGGATGGACCCGCGCCAGCGGCTCCACATGATCGCGCTCCTGCGGTCGATGGCCGAGGCGGGCCGGGCGATCCTGTTCTCTTCCCACATCCTCGAGGAGGTCGAGCGCCTGGCCGATGGCGTCCTCGTCATCCACGCCGGACGGCTCGCCGCCGCGGGTGACTTCCGCGAGATCCGCCGCCTCATGACCGACCGGCCGCACACTTTTGTCGTCCGCTCGTCGGACGATCGGCGCCTGGCCGCGGCGTTCATGATCGAGCCGGCGGTCTTCGGGACGGAACTGCGCGACAACCGGCTGACGGTCCGGGTCGCCGAGTTCGGCGGGTTCACCCGGGCGGTCGCGCGAGTCGCCCGAGATGCCGGTGTGTCGCTCTTCGAGGTCGCCCCGACCGACGATTCGCTTGAGAGCGTCTTCGCCTACCTGGTGAGCCGCCGATGATCTACTCAGGCCGCCGCCGATGATCTGCTCAGGCCGCCGCCGATGATCTTCGCCACAATCGTCGGCGTCACCCTGCGGGCCCTGCTCGGGCGACGTCGGACCATCCTGATGCTCCTCCTCGCTGGCGTGCCCGTGCTTCTGGGGCTCCTCGTCCGGGCCAACGGCAGCGGCGTGCGCGATGTCGGGGCGACCCTCGATGGGCTCGTCGTCCGGGTGGTATTGCCGCTCGTCGCCCTCGTCTTCGGGACGGCCGCCCTCGGCTCCGAGCTGGAGGACGGGACCGCCGTTCACCTCCTGACCAAGCCGATCCGCCGCTCGACGATCGTCCTCGCCAAGATCGGCGTCGCCGGGACGCTGACCGCAGCGCTGCTCGTGCCGTCGACGGTGATCGCCGGGGTGCTGCTCGCGCGAGCCGGTTCGAGCCAGCTTTCGGTGACTTTCGCGATGGCGATCGGGGTGCTGGTGGGGTCGTACGTGTACGTGGCGATCTTCGTCGCACTGAGCGTCGCAACGTCCCGCGGGCTGATCATCGGGCTGGGGTACGCGCTCATCTGGGAGGGCGTTCTCGCCGGGCTCCTGCCCGGGAGCCAGGTCTTCAGCGTCCGCGAGTACGTCCGCGGGATCGCGGCGATCCTCTCCCCGGCGGCGACCGACTCGATCGTCGGTGCGGGTGCGGTCCTGTACGCCGCCGTCGCCCTCGTGGCCGCGACCGCGATCGCATCGGTCCGGCTGGCTGTCTACGAGGTCCGCGGCAGCGACTGATTCAGTGGCTCGCGGTGGCTCGGGTGGCTCGGGTGGCTCGCGGTGGCCCGCGGCCCGAAGCTGGCCCCCCGTGTCAGCCCTCGTCCGCCTTCGCCGGCATCATGCCGCCGGCGATGCCGTTCTTGGCATCATCGAGGGCGGCATCCGTGGTCGATCGCCGCCAGCCGCCTCGCTTTCCCGAGCCTTGTCCTCCGCGCACCGAATATGCAATCAACGGCATCGCCAGCCGGCGAGAGAGTCGTCGGGCCGCGTGGCCGCGGGCGATATGCATGTTGGCGCATGACATTCGAGCCGAACGTGCTCGACCCTCCAGGGGTTTCTTCAGAATCGCCGCGCGGACCGTCGAACATTTGCGAAGGGTCGAGGGTGATCGAGGCGTATCTCATGCGCAGGCCGCATATCGGCGTTCGCCACGCGCGCGCCACGGCGGGCGTAAGGAGCGCGAGGCGCGGCACGGCGAGCGGAGGGGCGCTTAGCTCCCGACCGAGCCGAAGATCTGGTCGAGCTGCGGCAACAACCCGGTCGCGTCGAACAGGAACAGCAGCCCGATCGCCAGGCTGAAGACGCCGGCAACGGCACCGACGGCGAGGTAGATCCGGGTCCGCATCTGGCTCGCGACGAAGCCCGTCGCCGAGAGGACGACGATCGCCGTATTCGAGATGAGCAGGCCGACGATGAAGGCCGCCAGCATCGGTACGCCGAGACCCGCTCCGGCTGCCCCTCCGACGGCCGCGATGATCAGGACCTGGGTCCCGGTCTCCGCCCCGATGCCGTGGATCATCCCGACGCCGAACGCCGTCCGGCGGCCGTACGACGCCATCTCGACCGGCTCGACATGGGCGTGGCCGTGGATCTTCGCCTGGAACCAGCGCCAGCCGTAGCGGACCGACCGGAACACGAGCATCCAGCGGCTCTGGAGACGGAACTCGGTGCCTTTGCGGGCGTACTGGACGAGCGAGTAGAGGACCCAGATACCGAGGACGACGAGCGTCACCCCGACGACCCGGCTCATGATCGGATCGACCCACCCCGGCAGGATCGCCCCGAACAGCAGCGCCGCGAGGCCGAGCACCAGGACCACCGAGGCGTGACCGAGCGCGTACAGCGTCCCGAGCAGGATCGCCCGCGCCTGTTCCGAGACGAACCAGCCCCGATCGAATGCGAGCGGCCTCGAAACGGAGATCGCCACCGAGGCCGATGCGGCGGCTCCGTGACTCGGCTGGTCGCGAACCTTCACCTCGTCGTACGGTCGGACCCCCTGGTGCGCCCGGAGCTCGCCGGCACCGCCGTGCTCGTGGGCGTGACCGCCCGCCGAGCGATGGTCGGTCTCGTGGCGGGCCTCGCCCGCGGTCGACGCGGCAGTCGTGCTCGTGATGTCGGTGATCGCCGCGATATGGTCCCAATCGATGCCGTGGCGAAAGCCGAGGAAGAGCGCAGTCACCAACAGGCCGACACCGCCGCCGGCGGCGAGGGCGAGCGGGGCGCTCACGACGAGGGCAAGATCGGACACGGACCGGTGGCTCCTGGAGCGGATCGACAGATCGCGGATTCGGGGCTTGTCGGGAACAGGGTAGGCGGTCGGCACCGTTATCGCAACCAGTTGCAATAAGCGGCGAAACGGGCGCCCCCCGGTCTATACTTCGGCGGATGACCGACATCGGATCAGCCGCCGTGCCGATCGCCCCAGTCGCCTGGTCGACCGTCCGCGATCGCCTCCGAGAGCGCGGCCTGCGCTGGACGCCGCAGCGGCGCACCCTCATCGAAGTCCTCTCCCGGACCGACGGCCACGTCACCGGCAGCGAGCTCGTCGATCGTTGCCGCGACGTCGACCCGGCGACGATTCCCTCGACTGTCTACCGGACGCTCGACGTCCTCGAGGAGCTCGGGCTCGTCAGCCACAGTCACGCCGCCGATGGGCGCGAAGAGTTCCACGTCATGCCAAACGACGAGCACGGCCATCTGCACTGCGTCGGTTGCGGGGAGACGTGGGAGATCGATGCCGGCGAGGCCGCCTCGCTCGTCGCCGCCGTCGCCGAGGCGCGTCGCTTCCGGGTCGAGCTATCGCACCTGTCGATCGCCGGTCGCTGCGCCCGCTGCGTAGCCGCGGAGAGCTGAGCCAAGGGCTGAGTCGCGGCGTCGGCGCAACTTGAGGGCTCTCTGCGGGCGGATTCTCGCCCCACGAGTACATGCGACCTGTTGACCCGCTGAATGGCCCGCAGCGGCCAATTTCTGCAGCTCCCACTCGCCCCACGAGAATTCCGGACAAATCGAGGCCATGGAGAGGCTCTGCTTGTCACATGTACTCGCTCCACGAGAATGAGCGTGGATCGCGCGGAGCGAAGACCCAGCTCGCGGGATCAGTCGGCGACCGGCACGCCCATGACGTTGAAGCCGCCGTCGACGTAGAGGATCTCGCCGGTCACCGCGCTCGACAGGTCGGAGGCCAGGTAGACGGCCGATCGGCCGACGTCCTCCGGGGTGATGTTCGCTCGGAGCGGGGCCGTCTCGGCGAACGAGCCATACATCTTCTTGAAGCCGGCGATACCCGCCGCCGCCAGCGTCCGGACCGGGCCAGCCGAGATGGCGTTGACGCGAATGCCGGCCGGCCCCAGATCGGCGGCGAGGTACCGGACGCAGGCCTCGAGCGCAGCCTTGGCCACGCCCATGACGTTGTAGTTGGCGACGACCTTCTCGGCGCCGTAATACGAGAGCGTCAGCACCGACGACCCCTTCCGCAGGAACGGCCGTGCCTCGCGCGCGAGCGCGACGAGCGAATAGGCCGACACGTCGAGGGCGATCGCGAAGCCCTCGCGCGAGGTCTCGACGAACTCGCCCTCGAGCTCCTCGCGCTTGGCGAAGGCGAGGGCGTGGACGAGGATGTCGAGCGACTCGTGCTGCTCGCGCCACTTGGAGAAGACCGCTCGAATCTGGTCGTCGTCCTGGACATCGCACGGCTCGATGAAGGTCGAACCGATCGACTCGGCGAGCGGTCGAACCCGTCGCTCGATGAGCGACTCGACCGATGAGAAGCCGACCGTCGCACCCTCCTCGTGGAGGGCCCGGGCGATGCCCCACGCGATCGAGTGGTCGTTGGCGACGCCGAAGATCAGGGCCGTCTTGCCGTCGAGCAGTCCCATCTGGTTCCTCCGGTCGATCGCTGTCTCGGGCGGGTCCGTGGCCGGTCCGACCGAAAGCGGGTCGGCGCGCCGCCGCCCCGAGAATACGACGTCGGGGAGTGCCCGCGTCCGGGCGAGCGCGTCCCGGCGGCGACGCCATCGATGGCCCCGCCACAGCGGCGAGGCTAGACTGGGTTCAACAGCAGTTTCCGCCCTCGTCCATTGAGGTTCCCCGTCGATGACGACCGAGTCCAAGCCCCGCTTGAAGATCACCTATGCGACGCTCCGCGCCGACAACGAGGAGCTGCATGCGCTTTACGAAGCGGGCCTGGCGGAGGCCAAGCGCCAGCTCGACGGCCACCACCGCAACTTCATCGGCGGCAGCGAGCGCGTCGGTGACGGCGAGGCCACAGTCACGTCGCCGATCGACCGGAACATCGTCCTCGGTCACTTCGCGAGGGGCACGCGCCAGGATGTCCGCGACGCGATCGACGCCGCCCGCAAGGCCCAGCCGGGCTGGGCCGCGACGCCGTGGCGCGAGCGGCTGGCGCTCATCCGCAAGGCGGCCGAGCTGATCAGCGAGCGCCAGATGGTCTACGGCGGGCTGATGGCGATCGAGGTCGGCAAGACCCGGCTCGAGGCGCTCGGCGAGGTCGAGGAGGCGGCCGATCTCTTCCGCTACTACTCGCAGACCTTCGAGGACAACGACGGCTACGACCATCCGATGGACAACCTCGGCGACCCGGCCGTCCACACTCGCTCGATCCTTCGCCCGCACGGCGTCTTCGCGGTCATCAGCCCGTTCAACTTCCCGATGGCCCTTTCCGCCGGGCCGACGTCGGCGGCGCTGATCGCCGGCAACACGGCGATCCTCAAGCCGAGCTCGGCCGCGCCCATGTCCGCGGTCAACCTGATCCAGGCATACCGCGACGCCGGCATTCCGGACGGCGTGATCAACCTCGTGATGGGACCTGGCGACACCGTCGGCGCCGAGCTGCGCGAGAACCCGGGCGTCGACGGGATCGTCTTCACCGGCTCGTACGCGGTCGGGATGGACCTCTATCGGACGTTCTCGAAGGACTTCCCGAAGCCGACGATCGTCGAGATGGGCGGCAAGAACCCGGCCGTCGTCTCGCGAACCGCGGATCTCGAGGAGGCGGCCGAGGGGATCGTGCGCAGCGCGTTCGGGTTCGGCGGGCAGAAGTGCTCCGCGAACTCCCGCGTCTACGTCGAGAAGCCGGCCCAC
>DATHGS010000563.1:0-9321 GCA_035490155.1 Candidatus Methylomirabilota bacterium
CTCGAGTCGGCAGGTGGGGGACCCGTCGTCGCGGCGCCCGTGGGGATCGGCTCCTGAGCGCCGCGGTCGCGCCGGAGGCCGTCCTCGCCAGGAGCGTCCTGGCCGACCAGGTCCGCGAGCGCCTCCTCGAAGGGATCCTCAGCGGCCGCTATCCGCCGGACGCCCGGATCGTCGAGACCCAGGTCGCCCGCGAGCTCGGCACGAGCCAGGCGCCGGTACGCGAAGCGCTCCGCGGGCTCGAGGCGCTCGGCGTCGTGGAGATCACGCCGTTCCGCGGAGCTCGCGTCCGCCGGCCGACGCCGCGCCAGCTGCTCGAGGCCTATGCCGTCCGATCGGCCCTGGAAACGCTCGCCTCCCGGCTCGCCGTCCCACGCCTGACCGACGCCGACCTGGATCGCCTCGGCGCGGCCGTTTCGGCGATGCAGGCGGCGGCTCGCGCCGACGACACCCACGCAGTCGCCGAGGCCGACGCCCGCTTCCACGGTCTGATCGTCGAGCTCGCCGACAACGGGACGCTGCTCAAGGTCTGGCGCTCACTCGAGCCGTTCCTGCGGACCTACTTGACGCTCGTCGTGCCCGGCGCGGACGCGCTGTGGTCCGCCGATCTCCACGCACCGATCCTGACAGCGCTCCGCGCACGGGACGTCGACGCGGTCGTCGCGGCCGTGGACCACCACTTCGCCGAGGTCAGCGACAACATGGCGAACCGCCTCGCCCATCAGGAAGGACCCGGATGACCGCAGCGCTCCAGTTGTCGGAGGAGATGTCGGCCGGGCCCGCGCGGCTCCGGATCGACGTCCACGGCTCGCAGCCGATCGAGCACGTCCTCGGCGACATGAGCTTCCTGAACTATCGGCTGGCGGACGTCAGCGTCTCGCCCGGCGTGACCCTCGCCGAGCCCGACATCGTCTGGCACCAGGACGCGGAGAAGGGGATCGCGTACGACGGCCGCACGATGACGTTCACCGGCCCGTGGCCGGCCGGGCCGATCCAGAAGGTGATCGTGACGATGCTCGCGCTCCGAATGGAGCCGCTCGGGCTGCACCCGTTCCATGCGTCGGCCGTCCGCTATCGCGACCGAACGATCCTGTTCCTCGGCGGGGAGTCGAACCACGGCAAGTCGATGGGCCAGATCGAGGCGTGCCGGCGCGGTGCGACCCTCGTCTCGACCGAGACGACCGTGATCGACGAGGACGGCGTCGCCGTGATGGGCTCGAAGGCTCCGTTTCTGAAGAAGCGGACCGAGGGCACGGAGCGCGCCGACAAGGCGGCTCCGGAACGCGGGGTCGAGAAGTTCTTCGACGAGATGCCGACGTGGGAGATCCATGCCGAGCCGACCGGGGTCGACGTCGTCGTGGTGCCCGCCATCGACGGCAATTTCGACCCGTCGTGCGTCGAGATGATCCCGTTCGAGCGCCAGTTCCAGACGTTTCACTCGGTCCAGAACTACTTCCTGACGAACGAGCTGCTCGCGCCGGGCATCCCGATGCCGGTCGTCGACACGGACGATCGCCGGGCGTCGCGGGCCCGTTTCGTGGAGCGATTCGCCGACCGGCCCTACTACTTCGTCCGCGCCGCGACGCCGCAGGTTCTCCTGGACGAAGTTGATCTGGTGCTCCGGGCCGGCTGATGCGGGCGTTTGCCTACGAACGACCGGAGAGCATCGCCGATGCGGTCGGCCTCCTGGCCGAGCACGGGCCGGAGGCGCGGCTCCTCGCCGGCGGCACCGACCTGATCATCAGGCTCCGCGAGGGGACGATCCGGCCACGGGTCGTCGTCGATGTGAAGCGGATCGCGGAGCTGGATGGCGGGATCCGCGAGACCGAGGCCGGACTGACGATCGGCGCTCGGGCGACGATGACGGCCATCGGCGCAGACGACCGGATCCGGCGCGACTTCACTGCCCTCTCCGAGGCGGCCGCGGTCGTCGGCGCGGTCCAGATCCGCAATCGGGCAACGCTCGCCGGCAATATCTGCAACGCCTCGCCCGCGGCTGACACCGTGCCGGCGCTGCTCACCTTCGACGCGGTCGTCGTGGCGGCCGGGCCGGGTGGAACGCGGCGGATCGCGCTCGACGAACTCCTCGTCCGCTCCGGCGTGACGACGCTGGCCCGGGACGAGCTCGTGACCGCGATCGAGCTGCCGCAGCCCGACCTCGCGCGCGCATCCGCGCACCTTCGACGGACGCGCCGACGCGGGCACGACCTCGCGGCGGTGACGATCGCGTGTGTCGTGCGGGCGGACGGGCGGACCCGGATCGCGTACGGGAGTCTCGGGCCGCGGCCGCTCCTCGTCGGCGACGACTCCGGTCTCCTCGCGGACGCGGCGGCCGCGGACGCGGTGAAGGCGGCACTTCTCGCCCAGCTCTTTACCGACGCAAGCCCCTCGCCGCGCTCGATGCGCGCCTCACCGGACTACCGCCTGGCGATGCTCCACGTCCTCGGAATGCGAGCGGTCCGGACCGCGATCGAGCGGTTGGCCGGGGCCCGATGACCGCCCAGGCAAGGCGAATCGAGCTGACCGTCAACGGGCGATCGCGGTCGGTCGAGGTCGCTGTCCACCACACGCTCCTCGAGGCGCTCCGCGACGACCTGGGGCTGACAGGGACGAAAGAGTGCTGCCTCGTGGGGGAGTGCGGCGCGTGCACCGTTCTCGTCGACGGGGCGAGCGTCGACTCCTGCCTGATGCTCGCGGTCGAGGCAGATGGCGCGTCGTTGACGACCGTCGAAGGGCTGGCCGATGGCGAACGACTTGGCCGTCTCCAGCAGGCGTTCCTCGACACGGGTGCCGCCCAGTGCGGGTTCTGCATTCCCGGCCAGCTGATCTCGGCGGAGGCCTTGTTCGCTTCGACGCCGCATCCCACGCGCGCAGAGATCGAGGAGGGGCTCGCCGGCAACCTCTGCCGCTGCGCCGGGTACGAGCAGATCTTCGAGGCGGTCGAGCTGGCCGCGCGCGACGGGACGCCCGCATGAGCACCGGCGGCCTCGTCGGCGGATCGCCGCCCCGCGTCGGCGGGATCGGCCGGGTGACAGGCTCTCAGGCATACGTCGCCGACATCCGGCTCGAGGACCAGCTCCACGTGAAGCTCGTGGCGCTCGACGTCGCCCGGGCGCGGATCGTCTCGATCGACTCGTCCGCAGCGCTGGCCGTGCCGGGTGTCCGGCTCGTGCTGACCGCCGCCGACCTGCCCGATCCGATGCCGCGCTTCGGGCCGCAGTGGCAGGACCGGCCCGTCCTCGCGATCGGCGAGACCCACTACCATGGCGAACCCGTCGCCGCGATCGCGGCCGACACGCTCGACGCCGCCGAGGAGGCCGCACGACTCGTCCACGTTGAGTTCGAGGAGCTCCCGGCCGTCTTCACCGTCGCCCGGGCGCTCGCGCCGGACGCGCCTCTCGTCCAGGACCCGTCCCTCCGTCCCGGCGACCCGCTCGCAACGACAAACGTGCTCCGCGAGCACCACTACGGCTGGGGCGACATCGACTCGGTCGCCGCCGACGCCGAGGTTGTCGTCGAAGGCACGTATGCATTCCCGATGGTCACCCAGTTCGCAATCGAGCCGCACGCGTTCATCGCTGCGCCCGACGGCGACGGGATCGCGATCTGGAGCTCGATCCAGCATCCGAGCTGGCTCCAGCGCGTGATCGCCGGTCTCCTCGGTCTCCCGTTGGCGAAGGTCCGCGTCTTCGCGCCCGATCCCGGCGGCGGCTTCGGCGGCAAGCAGCACGCGAAGTACGAGCCGCTCGTTGCGTTCATGGCCCTCCGGGCGGGTCGGCCATGCCGGCTCGTCCTCACGCTCGAGGAGACGTTCCAGGCCGTCCGCCGCGGCGCATGCGAGGTCCATGTGCGCACCGGTTTCCGGCGCGACGGCAAGCTCGCCTTCCGCGACATCGAGGCGAGCTACCTGATCGGGGCGTACGCCGACATCGCCGATCGAACGGTCGGGAAGGGGAGCTACACGGCCGGCGGGCCGTACAACACACCGGCGGTCCGGATCCTCGCCCGTAGCGTCCTCTCGCACACCGTGCCCTCGACGGCGTTCCGCGGCTTCGGCAATCCCCAGCAGATCTGGGCGGTCGAGTCGAACATGGACGAAGCGGCGCGGGTCCTCGGGATCGACCCGGTCCAGCTCCGGCTCCGCAATGTCGCCGCACGCGGCGACGACTTCCTGCCGGGCGACACCCTCGCTGACGGCCAATGGGCGGAGACGATCCAGAAAGCGGCCGAGATGATCGGATGGGGGAGCCCGGTGCCCGCTGGTCGGGGTCGGGGGATCGCGGTCGGGCTGAAGTCGGGCCCGACGACCGGCCTCTCGTATTCGACGGTTCGGCTCCTCGCGGACGGGAGCGTGGTCGTCTCGGCCGGGACGTCGGACATGGGCCAGGGCGCGCGGACCATCTTTGCCCAGATCGCCGCGCAGGAGCTCGGCGCCCCGGTCGACTGGGTGACCGTCGTCATGGGCGACACCGCGGTCGTGCCGTACGACCAGCAGACCTCGGCGTCGCGCTCGTCCGTGCTCATGGGGAATGCCGTCCTCAACGCCTGCCGCGACGTCCAGGCGAAGATCCGGGTGATGGCGGCGCGCCTCGAGGGCGTCGATGAGGCCGGGATCGTCGTCGACAAGGGCGAGGTCCGGATCGGCGAGCGGATCTGGCCGCTCCGCGACGTCCTCGTGCGCGGGCTCGGCCGTCTCGGTGGCGAGGTCATCGGGATCGGCGAGATGCGCAAGGAGGCCGATCCGGATCATCCGCTCGGTGGGACCGCGGCGTTCTACGAGTTCAACTGCACGGCGGTCGAGCTCTCGGTCGATCGCGACACCGGCGACATCACGATCCACCGCCACGTGACGGTGTCGGACGTTGGCCGAGCGCTCAACCCGATGCAGGTCCGCGGCCAGGACGAAGGCGCCGCCGTCATGGGCCTCGGCCACACGCTGATGGAGCACTACATCCTCGACGAGACGGGCCGGATTCGGAACCTCGGCGCGATCGACTACCGGATCCCGACGTCGATGGACCTGCCCGTGGAGATCGAAAGCGCGATCGTCGAGAACGGCGACGGGCCGGGCCCGTATGGCGCGAAGGGGATGAGCGAGGGCGCGCTGCTGTGCGTCGCGCCGGCGGTCGCCGCGGCGGTGCGCGACGCGACGGGGGTCTCGATCCGCGACCTGCCGCTCACGCCGGAGCGCGTGTGGCGGGCGCTGCAGGAAACGCCGTCGAAGTGACGCTGACGTTCGCGCTCGACCGGCTTCCCGATCTGCCGCTTGACGAGCTCAAGGGTGTGGTCGGCGGGAAAGCGGCGAATCTCGGGGAGATGCTCGGCCCCGAGCTCCGGCTGCCGGTGCCGCCCGGGTTCGTCATCACGACCGAGGCGTGTCGGGCTTTCCTGGCCGGGGGTTGGCCTGAGGGGCTCGGCGATGAAGTCCGCGAGCGGATGGCCGAGGTCGAGGCGGCACTCGGCCGTCGGTTCGGATCGGCCTCGGATCCGCTCCTCGTCAGCGTCCGGTCCGGCGCACCGATCTCGATGCCCGGGATGATGGACACGATCCTGAACCTCGGGTTGAACGACGCTACGACGGCGGGCCTGGCGCGCGCCTCGGGCGACGACGCGTTCGCTGCGAGCAGCCGCGAGCGGTTCGAGTCGAGCTTTCGCTCGATCGTCGGCGTGGAAGAGGTCCCCGGCGACCCGGGGGTGCAGCTCCGCGTGGCGATCGAGGCCGTGTTCCGCTCGTGGAACAGTGACCGCGCACGGACCTATCGCCGGAGGGAAGGCATACCGGGCGATCTCGGGACGGCAGTCACCGTCCAGTCGATGGTCTTCGGCAACCGCGGCTCCGATTCGGCCACCGGGGTCCTGTTCACGCGCAATCCGGCCACCGGGGAGCCCGAGCACTACGGCGACATCCTGTTCGACGCGCAGGGCGAGGACGTCGTCGCGGGCACGCACCGGACCGAGCCGATCGCGGAGCTCGATGAGCGACTGCCGGCCGTCGCCGCCGAGCTGCGCGACGCGGCGACCCGCCTCGAGCGCCACTACGCAGACCTGTGCGACATCGAGTTCACGATCGAGCAAGGCCGGCTGTGGATGCTCCAGGTCAGGGTCGGCAAGCGCAGCCCACAGGCGGCGCTCCGGATCGCCCGCGACATGGCGGAGGATCCCGCATTCCCCCTGACGCGGGAAGCGGCGGTGCGACGCGTGGCCGCCCTTCTCGCCAGCCCGCCTACGCGCGCGGTCGCGCGGAGCAGCTTCGTCGTCCCGGTCGCGACCGGCCTGCCGGCCTCGCCAGGCATGGCCACAGGCGAGTTGGCCACGGATCCCGGAGCCGCGCGCGAAGCCGCCGAGGCCGGCCGATCCGTCATCCTCGTCCGCGCCGAGACGTCGCCCGACGACGTCCACGGGATGGAGAAGTCGGCCGGCATCCTGACGTCGCGCGGGGGCCTCGCCAGCCACGCCGCCGTGGTTGCTCGCGGTTGGGGGATCCCTGCCGTTGTCGGAGCGACGGAGGTCGAGGTGCGAGACGGGCGCGTCCGCTTTGGCGATCGGATCCTCGGCGAAGGAGAGACGATCACGATCGACGGGAGCACCGGCGAGGTGTTCCTCGGCGCCATCCCGGGGACGACGGAAGTCGTGCCCGAGGCGATGGTTTTGCTCGGTTGGGCGCAAGAGCTCGGATTCCCCATCGGCGTGGCGACCCCCGAGCGGGCGCCCGTGTCGGCGCCGAGTCGGAGCGTCACGCTCGACGACGCGCTGCGCGTGATCGCGATCAAAGGCTTCGCGCAACTCCCGGCATTGTCGGACGCCCTTCTCTCGACGCCGGAAGGCGTCCAGCCGGTCGCCGACCAGCTCGTGATCGAGGGGCTGGCGGCGACCGTGGCGGGCGCCTATCGCTCGACCGACGCGGGCGCGGCTCGCGCGGCGGAGCTGCTCGCGGGCGAGCAGTCCCGCTGGGGGACCGAGGCTGCGGTCGCAGCCCTCGACGCCTTCCTCGCTCTCGACCACCGGGTCAAGGACACGGTCACGGCATGGCAACTCCGCGACGACCCATCCGGCCAGGTCCCCAACGACCATGCCGACGCGAACTACGACCGGTCCGTCCTGGAGCGTCTCAGCGCCCTCCACGTGGACACGATTGCCTGGCTGACGCCACTCAGGACAGCCTGGCCGCGGATCGCCGGCTACGGAATTCGGCTCGACCGAGCCGCCGAGGCCGCGGCCGCGGGCGACGGCCGGTTCGTCGCCTCACCGAGAGTCGACAGCTACCACGGCATCTGGTTCGAGCTCCACGAAGAACTCATCCGGCTGGCGGGCAGGACTCGCGAAGGAGAGACCGCGGCCGGCCGCGCCTGACCGAATGTGCGCGTCGCAGAAGCCGTAGGATCGACCCTCGACCAGGACCACGACGAGGAGGCGGACGCCCGATGTTCACGGCCACCAGGGACCTGATGCTCCCCGCGACTGTCACGGGCTCGTGGCCGCGACCGCGCTGGTACGACGGGGGGTTGTGGGGCCGGCCACTCGACACGGCCTTGCTCGACGTCCGGTTCCGGGAGCAGTTCCTCGACGCGCACGCCACGGTGATCGCCGACCAGGAGCGGGCCGGACTCGACATCCTCACGAACGGCGACTACCACCTCGACGAGGACTTCGCCGGCCGCTCGTGGCACCACTACCCGCTCCAGCGCTGGACGGGTCTCGAGCACGAAGAGCTCCAGTACGAGGGCTCGCGCGACGGCCTTCTCGGGTTCCCGGCCGGAACGCTGATGAACGAGATCGAGACGACGTGGCGATGGCCGCGCGTCGTCGGCAAGGTCGAACACGACCCGAAGAACCCGCTCGAGTACGCCAAGCTCTGGCGCATCGCTCAGGCTCGCGCCGCCTCGGGCAAGCCTGTCAAGTTCGGGACGTGCTCGTCCCAGGTGCTGGCAATCTTCCTTGACAGTCACACGGCCGACTACGACCTCGACGACAAGAAGCAGCTGATCTGGGACATGGCGGGGGCCATGAACCTCGAGCTCCGCCAGCTTGCCGCCGCCGGTGCCAGGGTGATCCAGATCGAGGAGCCGACGATCCACTTCACGGCGGCCTTCCATCCCGAGCAGACCGAGCTCCTCGACTTCATGGTCGACGCCTTCAACCACGAGGTGGACGGCCTCGACGACGTCGAGCTGTGGATCCACACGTGCTGGGGCAACCCGAACATGCAGAAGGTCTACACGGGCGAGTCGTATGCGAACTCGATCGAGATCTACCTCGAGCGCCTGAAGGGCGACGTCTGGACGATCGAGGCGACCGAGAACGAGCTCGCCGAGATCGACCTGTTCAAGCCGTACGCGGCGAACCTGAAGAAGAAAGTCGCAGTCGGGATGGTCAGCCACCGGACCCTCCAGGCGGACATGGCGCCGGTCGTCGCCGGCCGGATCCGGCGCGCGCTCGAGGTCGTCCCGGCCGACAAGCTGATCCTGTCGAGCGATTGCGGCTTCGGCCGCCAGGGCTTCAACCGGACCGTCGCGTTCTACAAGGCGACCGGCATCGCGCAGGGGCGCAACATCGTCCTGAAGGAGCTCGGCGTCGAGGAGCGGTACGTGCCGGCGGCCGACCCGGCCCTCCAGGTCGACGTGCGTCCCGATCATGAGCCGCTGACGCACCTGCCATCGCCGTTCACGAAGGGGCGCTAGCGGGCGTCTCCCGGGCCGGTCTCTAGCGGCCCTTCGCGTACCCCGTCGCGGTGAGCTTGTCCCAGAGGGTGCCGGCATTCTGGTTCTGGATGTGATCCATCATGTACGCCTGTCCGACGTCGACTGGCCCGAACTTGTTGTCGAACCGGACGCGAGCGATCGTCTCGTCGCGTGACCAGCCCTTCGCCACCGCGTCGGCGACCGTGGCCTTCCAGGTCATCAGCACCGCGCGCTGGGTCCCCACATAGTCCAGGGTAACGACCGGCCCGTGGCCCGGCACGACATGGTCGACGTCGAGCTGGCGGATCCGCTCGAGGGCCTCGATCCACTGGTCGACGTTCGATGTCATCAGCCACGTCTGCACGCCGCTGAAGATCGTGTCGCCGGTGAACACCGCCCGCTCTTCCGGTACGTAGACGGCAAGCTGCCCCGGGGTGTGCCCCGGCGTCCACAGGCAATGGAACGTGTGATCGCCGACTCGCAGCGTCAGGTCGCCGGTGAACACCACGCTGCCCCGTGGCAGGTTCGCGTAGTAGTCGTCGCGGTCGGGGAGCAGATCGGCACCATCCGGATCGTCCGTCGGGATCGCCTCGAGGGCGTAGGCGAATGGGTCGAGGGCGGCCTTCGGGTCCATGAAGATGTCGTA
>DATHGS010000564.1:0-3978 GCA_035490155.1 Candidatus Methylomirabilota bacterium
GGCCAGCCACGCGCGGAGGGCTCGAACCCGACCGGCGGAGACCCGCGCGGCGGCGCTGTCGATCAGTCCTCGACCAGCGGCGTGGCGGAGGCCGGCCTCGATCCGCCCGCGAGCCTCGGGATTGGGCGCCGTCAGCAGCAGGTCGACCCCGGCTCGCAGCGCGGCCAGGACATCGAGCGCCTGGTTCGAGCCCTGGGCGAGCGCTCGCATGTCGAGCGCATCGGTGATAGAGACGCCCTCGAAGCCGAGTTCGCCGCGCAGCAACCCATCCATGACCGCCGGGGCAAGTGTCGACGGCAGCTCCGGGTCGCCCGTCAACGCCGGGACCGCGAGATGGGCCGACATGACGAGCCGCGCCCCGGCCGCGATCCCGGCACGGAACGGGACGAGCTCGCGGGCATCCAACGCCTCGCGATCAGCTGGGAGCAGCGGCAGCTCGTGGTGACTGTCCGCGGCGACGTCGCCGATGCCGGGGAAATGCTTCAGGGCCGCCGCGATGCCGGCCGACTGGAGGCCGCGAACTGCCGCGGCGACGAGCTCGCCGACGGCGCCCGGGTCGTCGCCGAACGATCGGATCCCGATCGCCGGGTTCGCAGGGTTTGTCGCGAGGTCGCAGACGGGGCCGTAGTCGACGGTCACGCCGAGCGCCCGCAGTTCGAGCCCGATCGCCCGCCAGACCCGTTCGGTGAGTACCGGGTCGCCGGTCGCACCGAGGGCCATGTTCCCGGCGAACGGCGTCGTTCCCTCCCCCAGCCCGATGAGCTGGCCGCATTCCTGGTCGGCGGCGATGAGCAGAGGGAGGTTCGTCCGTGTATGGCGCCGCATCGCGGCCGCGGCCTGGATCGCCGCCGTCAGCGAGCGGATCTGGCCCGGGTCGGCGACGTTCGAGAAGCGAAAGAGCGTGACACCCGCCGCGGGCGCCGACGCCAGGCGATCGGCCACGTCTGACGGGAGCTCCAGCCCGTCGAACGCGAGCATCAGCGACCCGACGACGGCATCGGTGACGTCGCGCCGCTCGGCGAGCGGGTCTTGCTTCGCCTCGGCGACGGGCTCGCCGATGTCGCCCTCGAGCGTCGGCGCCGCGCTCACCCCTTGACCGCCCCGGCGGTGACGCCGCCGACCATCCGGTTCTGGATCAACAGGAAGAAGACGAGGACGGGCAGCGTGAAGAGGGTCGAAGCGGCCATGGTCCCGCCCCAGTCGGTCCCGAAGGCCGTCCGGAACGTCGCCAACCAGACAGGAAGCGTGAAGTTGGCGGTGTCCCGCATCAGCACGTAGGCGTACAGGAACTCATTCCAGGCGGTGATGAAGGCAAAGATCGAGGTCGCCACGAGCCCGGGTGCGAGCAGAGGCAGGACGACGTGCCAGAACGCCTGGAAACGGTTCGCCCCATCGACCATCGCCGCCTCCTCGAGATCGACCGGGATGCCGGCGATGAACCCGCGCAACGCCCAGATCGTGAAGGGCAGCGTGAAGATGAAGTAGGTCAGGATCAGTGCCGGGATCTGGTTGAGCAGGTTGGCCTGGCGGAGGACGAGATACATCGGGATGAGGAGCGCCTCGAACGGCGCCATCTGGGCGACGACGACGAGGAGCAGGAAGCTCCGTCGGCCGCGGAAGCGGGCGCGAGCGACCGCCATCGCCGCCAGGAGCCCGACGACGAGGGCGAGCACGACCGTCGAGATGGAGATGACGAGGCTGTTTCTCAGGTAATCCGGGAAGTACGGCCGGGTGACCGCCGTCGTGAAGTTGTCGAGCGTCGGCGGGAAGGGCACGAACTTCGGGACGTAGGTCTGGATGTCGCCGGGCTGCTTGAAGGCGGTCGAAGCCATCCAGTACACAGGGAAGGCGAACGCGATGATCGTCACCAGCCCGATGGCGTTGACCGCGATCCGTCGGAGCCGGCGCGGCTTCACAGGTCCTCCTGCGTCCGGAGCATCGTCCGGATGTACGGAATGAGGACGAGGGCAAGCAGCACGACCATGACGACGGCCACGGCCGAGGCCAACCCGTATTGGGCGCCGGCGATTCCCTTGAGATAGGCGTAGATCGCGAGGGTCACCGTCTCTCCGGCCGGCCCGCCCTGGCGGACGGTCCAGATCTGGGTGAAGACCTTGAAGTCCCAGATCGCCGATAGGAAGGTCAGGATCATGAACAACGGCAGCAACGAGGGCACGGTGATCCGTCGGAAGATCGCCCGGTCCGTCGCGCCGTCGACCCGGGCGGCCTCGTATTGCTCGCTTGGGACCGACAGGATCCCGGCTCGCAGGCTGAACGCGACGAACGGGATCGCCTGCCAGGCGATCAGCAGGCTGATGACCGCAAAGGTCGACAGCCCGGTCGCGAACCAGGAATGGTTCGTGTAGTCGCCGAAGATGGCGACGCTCGTGAGCGCCCAGTTGACGACACCGAACTTGCTATCGAAGAGCCACTGGAAGATGACGCTGGCGGTCAGCGCGGGCGTCGCCCAGGCAAGGATCAGGCTGATCGAGAGCGCCAGCCGCATCCAGCGCCCGAGGGCGCCCAGCAGGAGCGCGACGAGGGTTCCGAGGATCATCGTCAGCGCGACGTTGAACGCCGTGAAGCCGAGCGTCCGGACGGCAACCGCCCAGAATGTCGGGTCGGCCAGAATCGAGGCGTAATTGTCGAGCCCGATCCAGACCGTCGTTCGCTGGACCAGCTCGCGGAGGCCCATCCTCTGGAAGCTGATGACGACGGCCAGGAGGACTGGGTAGCCGAGCAGGACGAGGAACGCGAAGAGGCTCGGCAGCAGGGGCAGGTAGTGGAGCAGTCGCCGTGTACGGGCGACCGCGGAGCGACCGTGAGCGGGAGCGCCGCCGCGGCGAGGGGTGACGATGGCCGGCCCGATGCCGGTCTCCGCCTGCCCTTCGACCATCATTCGACGCTCCCGAGCACGATCCTGGGGGCCCTTACTGGGCGACGTTCATCCTTGTGCCGATTTCGTCGTCGGCGGCCTTGGCGGCATCGGCGATGCTCGCCTTGCCGGTGAGGACCTTCGTGAGCATGTCCTTGAGCGGGTTCGCACCCGACTCGACAGATGCCCAGCGCGGATCCTGCGGGGTGACGAAGCTGCCGGCCGCTGCGGCGCCGGCGGCGACCGCGAGGTTGGCATTCTCGGATGTGGCAGTGGCGGCGAGGTTCTTCGAGTTCGGGACGTTGCCTGCCGCGATCATCAGCTTCTGGTACTTCTCACCAGTCAGGAGCTTGACCCAGTCGACGGCCAGATCCTGGTTCTTGCTGCCGGCTGCGATGCCGAGGTTCGAGCCGCCCAGGAAGACCGGAGCCTTCTTGCCGGCTGTGCTGCTCGGGATCGCGAAGACGGCGAGCTTGCCCTTGATGGCCGCGTCCTTGGACTCCGTGTAGCCGAGCTCCCAGAGATTGGCGATCATCATGCCGGCCTTGCCGGCGGCCATGACCGTCGCCTGCTCCGGGTTCGCCTCGTCGTTGTCGGCCGGGCCGGTCGAGCCTGCCTTGAAGTAGTCGACGTAGTCCTGGATACCGGCCTGTGCCTCCGGGGCCTCGAGCGTGCCCTTCCAGGTGCCGCCCTCGTTGACCGCGATGTGGCCGCCGTGATCCTCGATGAAGCTCATCAGCGCGTACCAGTTCTGACCGGGGATGTAGAGGCCGGAATAGTCGGCGATCGACTTGTTGGCCGTCTGGAGCTTCTTGGCCGCATCGATCAGGGCGGCCTTGCTGGTGATCGAGGCGGGGTCGATGCCCGCCGCGGTGAACTGGTCCTTGTTGTAGATGACGATCCGGTTGCCGGCGTAGAACGGAACCGCGTACAGCTTGCTGTCCCAGATCGACGAATCGTTGAGACCGCCGAGCCAGGCTTCGTCGGCGCTGGTGCCGTCAGCGGACGTTCCGCCACCGAGATCGGCCCGCTTGTCCGTGACGTCCATCAGGGCGCCGGCGGCCGCGTAGTTGGCGGTCTGCGTGTTGCCTGTCTCGACGACG
>DATHGS010000565.1:0-3238 GCA_035490155.1 Candidatus Methylomirabilota bacterium
TGCGGATGCCGCGAGCTCGCCAGGATCCGAGCCGACCGCAGACGCGGGAGCGGCCGCCGGCCCCGGCCCCGAGCCCGCCCGGACGCCTCGTTGAACGGGGGAGCCCATCTGCTGCTCGTCGAGGACGACGAACCGATGCGCCGCTCGGTCGTCGCAAACCTCGCTGCCCACGGCTATCGCGTCGTCGAAGCGGGGAACGTCGCGTCCGCGCTCCGAAGCTGGGATGCGGAGCGACCGGACCTCATCCTGCTCGACCTGGGCCTGCCCGACGGCGACGGTGGATCGGTCGTCCGCCGCGTCCGTCGCGAGTCGACGACCCCGATCCTGGTCCTCTCGGCTCGCGGCGCAGAGCGTGACAAGGTGGCTGCCCTCGAGGCCGGCGCGGATGACTACGTGACGAAACCGTTCGGGCTCGGCGAGCTCCGCGCCCGCGTCGCGGCGCTGCTTCGGAGGACCGCAGGCCAGGCTGCCGATCCAGCCGGCATGGTCAGCCTTGGGCCGGTGATGCTCGACGTGGTCCGCCACGTCGCGACTGTGGGTGGGACGCCGGTCGACCTGACGCCACGCGAGTACGAGCTGCTCAAGACGATGCTCTCGAACCCTGGACGGTTGCTGACCAAGGCGCGCCTCCTGCGCGCTGTCTGGGGTACCGCCTACGCCGATGAGGGCCATTACCTGCACGTCTATGTCAGCCGGCTTCGCCGCAAGCTCGCGGCGGCGGACGCGGCCGGCGAGACCCGCGATCTGATCGTCGCCGAGCCGGGCGTCGGCTACCGCATCGCCGAGGTCGAGCGGCCGCAGCGTTGAGTCCTTGTTGAGGGGCGTGGCAGCTCCGCGTGGGGTTCGCCTCTTGGGGGGCTGGCTACGTTGAAGGCGTGGATCACGTTGAGCCGATTCCATTTCCGCACGCGCTCGAGCCCACGGACGAAGATCTCGACGATGCCCTCGCGGAGGTCGACGCTGCAATCGCACTCGTCATTCGCGGCGGGGCGGTCCGCGTCCGCCTGATCGGGTTTGCACTGGCCGAAGCGGTGGCGGGCCTGGCGGCGGCGCACGCCCAGCTTGCTGGTGTCCGTTTTCAGATCGACCGCCCGGTCGTGGCCGGGGCGGCGGCGATGATCATCGGGCCGATCGTCTGACCGAGGCGGGACCCGAAGCAGATCGTGACCGAGGATGCCCAACCTGAACCGACGGCCGATTCGTCGCACTCGCTGAAGGGTCGGAGGGCCGGCGACCGACGCGTCCGCGTCGAGCGTCCCCACTCGCGCTATTTTCGCTACGCCGGGCCTGGGGTGATGACGGCCAGGCCGGAGGCAAGTGCGCCGACCAAGCCGGGAGAGCGGTTCGTCGCGAGCGCCCGGCGACTGCTTTTCGGGCGACCGCTCGCGACCGACGAGGAGCTCGAGGAACGGCTGCCGAAGCTCAAGGCCCTGGCAACGTTCTCGAGCGACAACCTGAGCTCGGTGGCCTACGCCAGCGAGCTGATCATGTTCACCCTGTTCGCCGCCGGCTCAGCGGCGTTCTGGCTGGTCATGCCGATCTCGGTCCTCATCGTGACGATCTTCGTCATCATCGTCATCTCCTACCGCCAGACGATCCGGGCCTACCCAAGTGGCGGTGGCAGCTACATCGTCGCCAAGGAGAACCTCGGGATCGGCCCGGCCCTGCTGGCCGCCGCAGCGCTCCTGACCGACTACGTCCTGACGGTCTCGGTCAGCGTCGCCGCAGGCGTCCTGGCGATCACCTCCGCCTTCCCGGAGCTTGAGTGGCTTCGGGTGCCTCTCGGCGTCGCGGCAATCCTCTTTGTCATGCTCATCAACCTGCGCGGCCTGCGCGAGAGCGGCACGCTGTTCGCCGCGCCGACCTACCTGTTCCTGGTGATCACCCTCGGCCTGATCGGCGTGGGGATTCTCCGGACCCTCGTCGGGGACACGCCGCATGTCACCGGTGTCGTCGCGGCGGCGGTCCCGGCCGAGACGATCGGGGTCCTGCTGCTCATGCGCGCCTTCGCCGACGGCTGCAGCGCGATCACCGGGGTCGAGGCGGTATCGAACGGCGTGCCGGCATTCAAGCCGCCCGAGTGGAAGAACGCCCGGACGACGCTGACCGTCATGGGGGTCCTCGTCGCCGTCATGTTCCTCGGGCTCTCGTATCTCGCCGGTGTCGCCGGGGCGACCCCGTCGGACCACGAGTCGGTCGTGTCGCAGATCGGTCGAGCAGTCTTCGGGCTGGGACCGCTCTACTACGTACTCCAGCTCGCCACGACGGGGCTGCTGATCCTTGCGGCGAACACGAGCTTCGCGGACTTTCCCCGGCTGTCGTCGATCCTCGCGCGCGACGGCTACATGCCCAGCCGTTTCGCCTTCCGGGGCGAGCGCCTTGCATTCAGCGCGGGGATCGTCGTGCTGGCACTCGTCGCGATCGTCGTCCTCGTCGCCTTCGGCGGCCTGGTCACTGCCCTCATCCCGCTGTACGCGATCGGCGTGTTCACGTCCGTCACGCTGTCCCAGGTCGGGATGGTCCGCCACTGGCTGCGCGAGCGCGAGCCGGGCTGGCGGCGGAGTGCTGTGATCAACGGGGTGGGGGCCGTCGCGACAGGAATCGTCACCCTCATCTTCGCGATCGCCAAGTTCGCTCTCGGTGCCTGGCTGATCATCGTCATCATCCCGATCCTCGTCGGGGCGATGCTCTTCATCCATCGCCAGTACGAGCGCCGGCGGCTCGAGGTCCACGTCCGACCGGAGGCAGTCATCGGCTCATCGCTCCGCCGCCAGCACGTCATCGTCCCGGTGCCCGAGGTGACACGCGACGTCGTCCAGGCGATCAAATTCGGGCGGTCGATGTCCCTGGACGTAACGGCGGTTCACGTCACCGACGACGTCGATCGGGCGGAGGAGATCCGTGGCAGGTTCGAGCGGCAGGTCCCGGGCATCCCCTTCGTCATCGTCGAATCCCCGTATCGCCAGCTGATTCGGCCGCTCATTCGGTACCTCGAGTACACGGCCGGCCGGATCGGGAACGACATCCTCGTCGTGCTCCTGCCGGAATATGTCGCCCGCCACTGGTGGGAGAAGTACCTCTATAACGAGAACGCCCGGACGACGCTGACCGTCATGGGGGTCCTCGTCGCCGTCATGTTCCTCGGGCTCTCGTATCTCGCCGGTGTCGCCGGGGCGCCGGCCGCGGTACTCGTGCGGCGAGTACATGAGACGTGGCGGACGTGTCCGAGGACCGGAAT
>DATHGS010000566.1:0-3665 GCA_035490155.1 Candidatus Methylomirabilota bacterium
GACCAGGAGCGACGAGCCGCCGTAGCTGATGAACGGCAGGGTGATCCCCGTCAGCGGGATGAGCTTCAGGTTGCCGGCCGCGATGATGAACGCCTGGACGCCGACGACGAGCGCCAGGCCGCTCGCGAGGAGGGCCCGGAAGTCGTCCCGTGCGGCCGCCCCGATTCGCAGGCCCCGCTCGATGACGACGAGGTAGATCCCGAGGATCGCCATGATCCCGACCAGCCCCAGCTCTTCCCCGAGGGCGGCCAACGGAAAGTCAGTCTGGATCGCCGGGATCGGCAGGCGCCCGGATATGAGCGGCAATCCCGCTCCCAGGCCCGTGCCGAGCAGACCTCCGCGGGCAAAGGCGTACAGCGACTGGACGACCTGATAGCCGGCCCCGGATGGGTCGGCGAAAGGATCGAGCCAGATGTCGACGCGGGTGCGGACGTGGTCGACGAGCTGATACATGACGAACGCGCCGACGATGAACAGGATCAGCCCGAGGACGACGTAGCCGGCCCGGCCGGTCGCCGTGTAGAGGAGCAGGAGGAAGACCGCAAAGAACAGGAGGGCCGCCCCGAGATCGCGCTGGACGACCACGATCCCGAGGGCGATCGCCCACATCGCGACCATCGGCGCGAGGTATGGGACCGGTGGCAGGCTGATCGGCCCGATCCGGGTCGACTGCTCCACGAGCAACGACCGGTTCTCGGAGAGGTAGCCGGCGAGGAAAACGACGAGGATGACCTTGAGCAGCTCGGACGGCTGGCCGCTGACCGGTCCGAACGACAGGGTCAGGCGCTGGCCATTGATCTCCGTCCCCAGGACGAACGTCAGGAGCAGGAGCGCGACCCCGGCGGCCGCCCAGGTGTACTTGTAGAGACGCAGCCAGCGGTCCGAGCGGACGACGATCGCGAGGGTCGTCGCCAACCCGATCGACAGGGCGAGCCAGACGAGCTGGACGTCGGCGAGGCCGAGGTCGGTCTTGCCGACGGTCTGGACGACGAGGTTCTGCGGCAGCCGCTCCATGAGCAGGAGGCTGATCCCCCCGAGCAACCCGACCGCCGGCAGGAGGACTTGGTCGGTTCGGCGGCCGGCCATGACCTGGGCGAGGTGGGCCAGGAGCAGGACGCCGAGGTAGACCGTGAGATGGAAGGGCTCGGCCGGCTCGAGGCCGCCGGGTGGCGCATCGGGCGCCCGCTGGGCAAGTGACAACGAGACGCTGCCGACGAGGATCGTGACCGCGACCACCGCGAGCAGCCGCGCCTCGCGCCAGCGAGGACGAGGCCGGATGGGCCCGAGGATCCTGGGCAGCGCCAGGGCGGCCGGAGCGGAGCTGCTCATCGACGGACCCGGTCGAGCCGCAGCCGGACCTGGCCGAGCTGGATCTCGTCGCCGTAGCCGAGCGGTGCGACGCCGTCGACCGGCGAGCCGTTGACGAACGTCCCGTTCGTGCTGTCGAGATCCTCGACGTACCACGTCCGACCGCGGAACGTCAGGACGGCGTGCTCCGCCGAGACAAACTCGTCGTCGACCACGACGGCGTTGTTGACGTCGCGGCCGAGGGTCGTGATGGCATCGAGCGGGAGGGTCGTCCCGGCTGCCGGTTCACCCGCCGGCGAGGCGACGACGACGAGCCGGCCGAGCTCCAGGGTCGGCTCGCGGGAGGCCGCCCGGAGATCGCGCAGGAGCGCCCGGGCGATCCCGAAGAGGAACAGGTAGAGCAGGACGAGGAAGAGGATCCTGACGACCCAGATCGTGACCGTGAAGCCGTCCATCAGCCGGTCCCGGCGACCCCGGTCGAGCCCGGCTCCAGCGGGTCACCCGCGTCGACCGGCTCGACCGATTCGACAATGAGGATCGTGTCCCCGATCCGGATCCGGTCGCCCTCGCCGAGGGCCATCTCGTCGATCCGCCGATCGTTCACCCAGGAGCCGTTCGTGCTGCCGAGATCGGTCAGGACGAGGGCACCGCGCCGGCCGTACAGCCGGGCATGATGGCGAGAGGCGCGGCTGTCGGCGAGGACGAGGCCGTTGTCCGAAGCGCGCCCGATCGTGAGTGGCCGACCACCCGCGACGATCGACCGGGACGAGCCGTCGGGCCGAATCTCGCGGAGGGTCGCGCGCGACGATTCGATCATCGGGACGACGAAGACCGCGGTGTGCTCGGTCGGTGGTGGCTGGTCATCGTCGCGCCGCTCGGGTGCCGCGGCGTCGGCAGGCTCGGCGGTCCGGATCCCCCTGTTCGAATCCGCCGCCTCGTCCCGACGGTGATCGGTTGTCGCGGCGACGCGGACGTCCGCGGCCTCAACGGTCGCATCGGCGACGAGCGCGACCGTCGGTCGATCGGCGAGCGTGAAGCCGTGACCACGGGCGAAGGCAAGGGCGGCATCGGCCAGGTCCGCCGCGAGGTTGGGATGAACCGCGCGAAGCGCCTCCAGGTCGGCCGGGGCGAGGTGAACCGCGTAACGGTTCGGGACGAGTGTTCGCTCGCCATCGCGGTGTCGCGCCGACTCCATCGATCGCTCGAGCCGGCGCTGGAGCTGGATCGGCTGGAGCCTGGTCCGGAACAGGCGAGCGGTCTGGCGCTCGAAGATGCGTTCGAAGAACCGCTCCAGGGCGGCCATTGGGAAGCGCATGGTCCGTCGCAATCTAGCAGACGACCCGGCTGGGCCCGGAGAATCATGGGGCAGCCGTGCGCAGCGGCCGCCCGACCGGAATGGATGAGATCGGAGGACCATCGTCCCGGATGCCCGGTACCTGCGGACGAGGCCACTGGAGTGCCGTGCGATATACTCTCGCCCCGTTCGGGATGCCGTTCGGCTCCGGCCTGTTCATCGCGTACCCGGGGGCATGATGCCCGAGATCCTCACCGAATCATTCTGCGAGCGCTGCGGCACTCGCTACACGTTTGAGTCGGCCGCGCCCACGAAGGCCAAGAAGCTGGGCCGATTCAAGACGCTGTCGAAGGGCCTGAAGAACTACGTCCTGAGCGACGACACGTCGATGGACGAGGCAATGGCGGCGGCCCGCAGCGACGAAGAGCGAGAGTTGACCGCACAGCAGCTCGACGCCTTCCACGCGACGTTCAACTTCTGCATGAGCTGCCGGCAGTACACCTGCGGTAACTGCTGGAACGATATCGAGGGTCGCTGCCTGACATGCGCGCCACGGTTTGGCCAGGAGATCCTGCCCACTCCGTTCCCGACGTTCGCGACCGACTTCACGACTCTCGCAGCCGCGCCGCCGCCCGAACCCGAGCCCGAGCCGGAACGGGTCGAAGAGTCGTGGCCGACGGCCGATCTGCCGGTGGCAGCCAGCGCGGGTGACTCGAACGGTCATCTCGACGTAGACGAGGTCGAGGAAGTCGAGGAGATCGACCTCGCCAGCCGCCTCGGTCAGGTCGGCTTCGAAGCGTCGACCCACGCTGCGCCCGCACAGGCCGAGCAGCCCGCTGTCGCGGCATTCGCTGAGACGATTCCCGCCCCCGAGTTCCCTGCCGCGCATGAGGCCATCGCCGGCGAGACGGGCGCTGCCAGCGTGGCCGACGAAGCAAAGGTCGTCGACGAGCCGATTGCCGCAGAACCGGTCGCCGCCGAACCGGTCGCCGCCGAGATCGCCGCGGCCGAGCCGGTGGCCGCTGAGCCGCCTCCGCCGCTGCCGACCGACGTCGACGGGCGT
>DATHGS010000567.1:0-6771 GCA_035490155.1 Candidatus Methylomirabilota bacterium
CGAACGGTTCTACAAGGCCGATCGAGCGCGGGTTCGCGGCGGTGGAACCGGCCTCGGGCTGTCAATCGCCCGCCATGTCATCAATCAGCATGGTGGCCGGATCTGGGTCGAATCCGAGGAGGGCGTCGGCTCGACCTTCTCGTTCGCGCTGCCCATCGCACCCGGTGTCGACCGATCCGACCCGTCAGACTGAACGCCGTGGATCGGCTTCATGTGGCCACGCTCAACATCCTCAACCTCGCCGACCGCTGGGCCGAGCGGCTTCAGCTCATCCTGGCCGACATGGCCGCTCTCCAGCCCGACCTGATCGGGCTCCAGGAGTGCGTCTACGTGATGGCGCAGGATCGACTCATCGGGGCGGCCGGCGAGGGCCGCTACGGGGTTGTTCGCGGCTGGGCCGGCCGGCCGGAGTACGGCAACTCGCTGCTCGTCCGCGAGCCACTTGCCGCCGCCGAGGAGGGACGCTTGGACCTCGGGCTGAATCGCGCCGCGCACCGAGCAGTCATCGCCCTGCCAGGTGGCGCGTCGGTGCTCGTCGTCGTGACCCACCTCCATCACGTCGGGCCGGACGAGGGGCTCCGCGATGAGCAGGCGCGCCAGCTGCTCGAGTGGCTGGCGACGGCCCCGTCGACCGACACCCAGATCGTGATGGGCGACTTCAACGCAGACCCGGCCGAGCCGACCGTGGCGCGGATGCGCGCCGGCGGCTTTCGCTCCGCCTACGCCGAGGCGAACGGCGCCGATCCCGCGGTGACCTGGCCGTCGGGGCTCCAGGCTCCGGCGATGGACACCGACGGCAGCAGGGAGTGCCTCGACTACATCTGGATCCGGGGCGACGTTCGAGTCGCGTCGGCGAGGCTCGCCTTCGACCGGCCGGCAGCCGACGATCCGACGCTTTACCCGAGCGATCACCTGGGCATCGCGGCTCACCTGGAACTGGGAGCGAGCGCGGGCGACCGGGCGCAATGACGCCCCCGGCCCGAACGCTCCGACTCGCCCATCGCGGCGACTGGCGCCGCTCCCCGGAGAACAGCCTCGGGGCCCTGCTCGGCGCTCTCGAGATCCCGGGCTGCGACGGGCTCGAGTTCGACGTCCGGCTGAGCCGCGACGGCGTCCCGGTCCTCTGTCATGACGAGACGCTGAATCGCGTTCAGCGCGTGGATGCACGGGTCGACGAGCTGTCGGTCGGCCAGCTGGCCGACCACGGCGTCCCTTCGCTCGAGGAGATCCTGACCGCGCTTCCACGGCGCGCGTTCCTCGACGTCGAGCTCAAGGGCAGGCACGGTCGCGCGACCGTCGACGTCCTGACCGGCGGACGTGGACCGGGGCTCGAGCGTGCCGTCGTCTCGTCGTTCGAGCCGGCGTCCCTCGAGGTGGTCGGAAGACTCGCGCCGGCATGGCCGCGCTGGCTCAACTCCGTCGATCTCGAGCCGTCCTCGGTGGCTCGAGCGGTCGAGCTGGAATGTCGCGGCATCTCCACGAACTGGCGGATGATCGACAGGCGGTCCGCCGCCCGCGTCCGCGATGCGGGGTTGGACCTCGTCGCCTGGACCGTCCGTCGCGGGCCGACGTATCGGCGCCTCGAGCGCCTCGGGGTCGCAGCCATCTGCGCCGAAGCACACGCCCTGGACGGCTAGGGCCGCCGACCGGATTCTCGCTGCACGTGCACATCCGACGAGTTGACCCGACAAGACGGTCCGAAACGCGCGATTCATGCGTCTCCTGCTCGCGCCACGAGAATTCGGTGCGGATCGGGGACGCGAGCGTGCTCAACAGGTCGTATGTGCACGCGGCACGAGAATCGCCACCATGGAGCGGGTGAGGGAACGATCGCGCAGCGAAACGGCAGCGCTTCGGGGGCTCGTTCGCATCTATTCTGCTGCCCGACCGTCCAGATCGAGGAGGATCGCCGACATGAGCGTGGAACGGGCCGACCTCGTCGTCGTCGGTGCCGGGACGGTCGGTGGGTGGGCCTCGTATTTCGCCAAGCGAGATGGGGTCGGACGGGTCGTCGTCCTCGAAGGGGGCCTGGCCGGCCAGGGCGCAAGCTCACGCGCGGCGGGGATCGTGCGCGCCCAGGGCGGGACGCCGGCGACGGTCGCCCTCGGTCGATGGTCGATCGACTTCTATCGCGGCCAGGCGGCGACCATCGGCACGGACTCGGGCTTTCGCGAGCTCGGCTACCTGATCCTCGCGGTGACCGAGGAGGATGAGCGCGTCGGTCGAGAACGAGTCGAAATGCAGCGCGGCGAGGGTCTCGATGTCCGCTGGCTGAGCGCCGAGGAGGCACGTCGCCTGATCCCCACCCTCTCGCCGGTCGGCCATCGCGGCGGCAGCTTCATCGAGACCGACGGCTTCATCGATCCGCCGCGAAACGTGCGGGCCTACTCCCTGGCGATGCAGGCAGTCGGCGTCGAGCTCCGCGAGCGGACGGCCTTCACTGGACTCCGGACGACGCCGCAGGCGGGCGGTGGGGCGAGGGTCGTCGGCGTCGAGACTTCCGCGGGCCCGATCGTCACCGATCGCGTGATCCTGACCGGCGGGCCCTCGCTCCGGTCCGTCGGTCGGCTGGCCGGTCTGCGCATTCCGGCAGGTGCGGTCCGCCACACCGTCGCCATCCTGGAGCCGAGCCCGGCCTTCGACGTCGAACGGATGCCGATGGTCTTCGACATCGGTGGCGGGCTGTACTGGCGGCTCGAAGAGGGCGGCCTGCTATTCGGCTGGAGCGATCCGGACGAGGTCCCCGGCGAGGCCCGATCGATCAACTGGCCGGCCGTCGACGCGGCGCGGGCTCGCCTCGACGCGCTCGTGCCGGCGGCACGCGGCCTGGGCCTGCGGAAGATCTGGGCGGCCACGATCGATTACACACCCGACCATCTGCCCATCCTCGGACCGGCGATCACGCCGGAGGGCGCCCCGATGGCCGGCGTGACGATCGCCTCGGCCGGCGGTCACGGGATGATGTGGGGTCCCGGCGTGGCCAGGGCCGCGGCCGACATGGCCATGACCGGCCGAACCAACGTCGTCGACGTGACCGACCTCGGGCTCGATCGGTTCGACGCCGACGGCCGAAGCCGCCTGGAGGCCGACCCGATCGCCCTGCCGTTTCCGACGAGCGCCACAGACGACGAGACCGCGCCCGCCCTGCGCTGAGCTGCACAGGGGGCGCGGCCGGGAGTGGAGGTCAGGCCGGGTTGGCGAGCCGCGGTGTCGGTCGCAGGCCCGCGGCGACGCGGCGGGCGTGATCGATGAGCGACGGACGCGACGTCCTGGCCGGTTGCCGCTTCTGGGCGAGCTCGCGCTCGTTTTCCTGGGCGACGAAGACGTAATAGGCGGCGAGTGGAGTCATGGTCGGTCTGGTTCCTCTACGAGTCGGAGTTGCGATCGCGTTCACCATAGGAAGCGCCGCACCCCGATACGACTGTCATTGGTCACCGCGGACCATTGACATGTGTCGCATTCCGGGGGCCGCCTGGCCCGTCAGCAGCAGACGCCCGAGCCGCAGCCACAGCTGGACGACGTGACGTCGATCGGCCGCGGCAGCTCCGGCATCACAGGCAGCTCGCGGGCCGGCGCGACCAGCGGCTTCGTCGCCCGGATGATCGCGGCGTGAAGGCCGTCGGCGACGGGATGGGTCGGGACGACTTCGACATCGGTCAGGCCGACGGCCGCCAGGCCTGCGCGGTATTCGGAGAACGACAGGGCGCCGGCGATGCAGCCGGCAAAGCTTCCTCGTTCGGCGCGTTCGGCCGGCGACAGGGCGTCGTCGGCGACGACGTCACTCACGCCAACTCGACCGCCGGGACGGAGGACGCGAGCGATCTCTCGGAAGACGGCTGCCTTGTCGGCCGCGAGATTGATGACGCAATTGCTGATGACGACGTCGATCGTCGAGGAGGGGAGGGGAACCGACTCGATCGTGCCCCGGACGAACTCGACGTTGGTCACGCCCGCGTCGGCCGCGTTGCGAACCGCGAGCTCGAGCATCTCGTCGGTCATGTCGAGCCCGAACGCTCGCCCGGTCGGGCCGACACGGCGGGCCGAGAGGATGACGTCGATTCCGCCACCGGACCCTAGATCGAGGACGCGTTCGCCTTCGCGCAGATCTGCGACGGCGGTCGGGTTGCCGCAGCCGAGGCTGGCAAGGACAGCGGCGTCCGGAAGCGACGCCCGATCGGCGTCCGCGTACAGGATCTCGCCGAAGACCGGCGTGGAGCCGTCCGGACCGCAACACGACGTCTGCGCCGCCGAGTCTGAGCGGCTGGTGGATGCCGCGAGGGCGGCCTCCGCGTAACGCGCCCGGACTTCGCCATGGATCGCGGTCTCGTCGAGCGTCATCGATGGCCTCCGATCGTTTGGGCTGAGCTGTGTGGGCGCGATCGTAGGGCGTGATATTGATACTTGTCAATATAGACATCGGTCGATATTATCCGCTCGTGGCCCGCACCAAGTCGACAATGATTGACCCCGACGTCCAACTCTTCCAGGCCCTCGCCGACCCGACCCGCCTCGCGATCCTGCGCGAGCTCGTGGGTTCGCCTGAGGTCTGCGCCTGCGACTTCACGACGTGTTGCGACGTCCGACAGCCGACGGTATCCCACCACCTCCGGGTCCTGCGCGAGGCGGGCATCGTCGACTCCGAACGACGGGGGACGTGGATCTATTACCGGCTCGCCCCGGCCGTTGCGGACCGCCTCCGAGCCCTGGCCTCCGAGTTGAGCGGGGGACCGAACCTCATTCCGGCCTCCGCGCTCAGGCGTCCGGCAGCGGCATCTCCGGCAAGCGCCACTTCTTCGCAGGCATGACGACGATCGGAGGCCACCGGCGGCGGGTTCCGGGTTACGCCGGCTGCGATGACGAAGGGTGCAGAGCGACGTTCGTCATGACGACCGTCAGCCCCGCCATTCATGGAGTCCGCTCATGCCCGCCACGATCTCGCACCGGAGAACCGCCCTCGCGCTGACGCTTGCCGCCGCCTGCTGGGGCCTCGGGACCGTCGTCAGCAAGCGCGCCGTCGCCGAGCTACCGCCCCTCACGCTCCTGTCAGTGCAGCTCGGAGCCAGCCTCACGCTTCTCCTGTCGCTGATGCGCCTCCGCGGGTTGCCCATTCGCGACCGTGGCGCGTCGCCGACGCTCGGCCGGCTTGGCGTCCTCAACCCGGGGCTGGCCTACGCTCTCGCCCTCCTCGGCCTCGTCTACATCACCGCGAGCCTGTCGGTCATGCTGTGGGCGATCGAGCCGCTCGCGATCCTCTTCCTCGCCGCGTGGTTCCTGCACGAGCGGATCGGCCCGGCCCTGGTAGCCCTGTCGCTTGTCGCGATCGGTGGCATGGTCCTGGTGATCTACCAGCCGGGAAGCACGGGGACTGCCCTCGGCGTGGCGCTCACGATCGGCGGCGTCGCGTGCTGCGCGACGTACACCGTCCTGACACGTCGCCTGCTTGTCGCTGCCGAGTCCACCGCCCAGGTCGTCGTCGCCCAGCAGGCCCATGCGCTCGTCTTCGCGTTCGTCCTCGTCGGTGCCGTCTGGCTCGTCGGCGGGTCGGTTCTTCCTCGGGACGTGAGTGTTGCTGGCTGGGCGAGCGCGATCGGATCGGGCGTCCTGTATTACGGCCTGGCGTACTGGCTGTACCTCTTCGGCCTGCGCTCGGTGCCCGCCTCGGTCGCGGCGTTGTCGTTCTATCTCATCCCGCTCTTCGGGGTTGCCGGAGGTTTTGTGTTCCTCGGCGAACGGTTCGGGCCGACGCAGTGGGTCGGGGTGGTCGTCGTCCTCGTCACGATCGCCACGATCCTGTGGCGGGGGATCTCGCCGGAGGCGCTGACGACGACCGGACCGGCATTACCTGCGGAGTGATGACCGCGGCTGTCAGCGCGCCTTCTGGCCTGCCAGCAGGTCGGGCGAGACGAGCCATCTGAGCGTGCCGGCACCCGGCTGGAGCGGTCGCGGGACGTCGATCCTCGCGAATGCGCCCTTGCGCATCGTCATCGTCGCGGAGCCCGTCAGCGACGCCGCCAGGTCGCTGAAATCGGGGTCGTGCCCGACGAGGACCGGCTTCAGCGGCTCGTCGAGGTCGAAGAGGATGGCCTCGATGGCCACGAGATCGAGGGACCGGCCGAGCCGCTCGTCGAGGCGGATCTCCAGGTCGAGGGCCTTGCCGACGATTTCTGCCGTTCGCGCCGCCCGGATCTTGGGCGAGCTGACGATGACGTCCGGCCGAAAAGCGGTGCTGGCGAGGAAGCGTCCCAGCCGTTCGGCTTGTTCCTCGCCCTTTGCCGAGAGCGGCCGCTCGTCGTCCGAGCCGGTCCAGCCGGTCGGCTCGCCCGCATGCGCGTGGCGGAGGAGGTGAAGCTGGACGCTGTCGCGGTGATCGGCCATGAGGCGGATTTTGCGACGTTTGCCTATCCGGCGCTCGCCGCGACCCGGTCGCGCAGCGCAAGCGTGATGAACGACTGGATCCGCCCGGACATCATGGTGAGGGTGGAGCGGAAGGCGGCGAGACGCACCGCCTCGGTACCCTCGACGGCGGCCGGGTCCTCGTAGCCCCAATGGAGGGTCTCATGGACGCCCGGGAAGACCGGGCAGGCCTGGCGCGCCTGGTCGCAGACCGTGATGACGTAGTCGAAGCTCTGGCCGAGGTACTCGTTCACCGACTTCGAGCGTGCCCAGGAGTGGTCGATGCCGGCCTCGTCGAGGACCCGCTCCGTCAGGGGGTTGATCCCCTTCGGCTCCGTCCCCGCCGAATGGACCTCGAAGGCGGATCCGCCCGAATGT
>DATHGS010000568.1:0-2398 GCA_035490155.1 Candidatus Methylomirabilota bacterium
GATCCGCGGTTCTGGCGGCCGAGCCTGGCCGGGCGTGCCTGGCCGGACGCGCGTCGGGTACCGCGCGTGGGGTACGATGCGTCGGTCGAGCCCCGGCAGCGCCCCGCCCCAGCCCGCGCAACGCAGGAGTCCGCCAGTGTCGAGCGCCACGCCCGCGAAGTTCTTCGTCAACCAGGGCGTCGTCACAAGCCGCATCGACATGCAGAACCTCCTTCGCCCGACGCTCAAGCAGACCGTCTCCTATCGGTTCATGCGCGGCCGCGATCTTGTCGCCCACGGCAGCGGCTGGGTCGAGCGCATCGTGGTCGACGACCCCGACACCTCGACCTTCTTCACCCCGATCGCGATCACCCTCAACATCGACTCGTTCGAGCACCTCGAGTTCGAGACGCGACCCGACCAGCTCCTCGTCTACACCCTCGTCCAGGGCGACGAGCGCGTCATCATCGAGTACGCCCCGATGTCGGCCGCGGACGACGACGTCAGGAACGCCGCTCGGCAGCTCGAGTTCGACACGAGTGGCTTCGTCCAGATGGAGCTGCAGGGCCTCGAGGTCAACGAGGCCGACTGAAGCTCGGGCGCGAGCGCCGAGACTGAGCCCCTAAAGGCCCCGCTCGCCGCGAACGTACGGCGTCCCCAGTGCCGCCGGCGCGCCCACCCGCTTGCGAGCCGCCTCGCGTGAGCCGATCACGACGACGAGCACGACGAGCAGGTAGGGCAGCATCTCGAGGAAGAACGTCGCCGAGCGCCCGGCCTGGAACGGGTTGGTGATCCCGAGGATCGTGCCTGCGCCTTGGACGTCGAGGATGTACCGCGAGATCGCTCCGAACAGGTAGGCCCCGAATGCGGCCCGGATCGGGCTCCACTGGGCAAAAATGACCAGCCCGACGGCGATCCAGCCGCGACCGTTCGTCGTCTGCTCGCTGAACCAGCCCGGCGACGTCGCGAGCGTGATCGTGGCTCCAGCGAGCCCGGCCAGCAGCCCGCCGACGAAGACGTAGGCGTAACGCAGCCGATAGACCCCGATCCCCTGGGCGTCGGCCGCCGCCGGGTACTCGCCGACCGCCCGCAAGTGAAGCCCGGGTCGGGTCCGGTTGATCCAGAACCAGGCGATCGGGACGAGCAGGTAGCCGACGTAGACGAGGATGCTCTGGTCGCGGAAGAAGATCGCGCCGATCACCGGCACCTGCGAGACGAGCGGAATGGTCAATCGCGGCAGCAGCTCGGTGTTGCCCGCGTTCGACAACCCCTCCCCGAGGACCCGGGCAAGCCCGCTGCCGAGGAACGTCAGGGCCAGGCCCGACACGACCTGGTCGGCCCGGAAGTGGATCGTCACGACGGCGTGGAGCAGGCTGATGAGCCCGCCCGCGAGCATCGCCAGGATCACGCCCAGCCACGGGTTGCCGGTCGAGACGGCTGTCGAGAACCCCGCGACGGCGCCCATCAGCATCATCCCCTCGACCCCGAGGTTCAGGACGCCGGCCCGCTCGGCGAAGATCTCGCCGATCGCGGCAAAGAGCAGGACCGTGCCGGTCGCAACGCCCGCGGCGAGGATCAGCCCGAAATCCATCAGGCCAGGACCGCCTGGCGCTCGAAGCGAACGCGGTAGCGGACGAAGACCTCGGCGACGATCAGCGAGAACAGGATGATCCCCTGGATCATCGCCGGGACGCCGGACGGCTGGATCTCGCGGCCGGCAAGGATCAGCGCCCCGAACAGCACGGCGGCGACGATCACCTTGAGGGGATCGAAGCGAGCGAGGTAGGCAATGATGATTGCCGTGAAGCCGTAGCCGGGCGAGATTCGGTCCTGGAGCTTGTGGACGACCCCGGACACCTCGCTCATCCCGGCGAGGCCAGCGAGGGCGCCCGAGATCGCAAAGACGACGATGATGTTTCGCTTGATGTCGATGCCGGCGTACCGCGCGGCCTTCGGGCTGTCGCCGATCAGCCGGATCTCGTAGCCCCAGCGGCTCCGCTCGAGCACGACCCAGACGATCCCCGCGGCCACGATGCCGAAGACGAGCCCGAGATGGACGGTCAGGCCGGCGAAGGCGGGGACAGCGCTCGAGAAGTCGGTCAGGCGCGGCAGCAGTGCTTCCGGCGGGAACGGCCTCGTCTGCTGGAAGCCGCCCTCGCTCCACGGCCCGAAGACCCAGAACTGGATCCAGAACAGGGCCACGTAGTTGAGCATCAGCGTCGTGATGATCTCGTTGACCCCGAGGCGCGCCTTGAGCACACCCGGGATCAGGCCCCAGACCGCGCCCGCCGCGGCCCCGGCCAGCATCATCGCCGGGATGACGATGATCGCCGGCGTCCCCGGCGGGAGGAGCGGGGCGAGGACGACCGCGCTCGCACCCCACGCCCCGAGCAGGAACTGGCCCTCCGCGCCGATGTTC
>DATHGS010000569.1:0-2057 GCA_035490155.1 Candidatus Methylomirabilota bacterium
CCCGGGCCCAGTCGACGGACGCGCTCCCGGACCGGATCAGGGCCCTCCAGGACGAGCTGCGCGAGACAAAGCGACGGCTCCGGGCCGGCGGCGGCGCGGCGCTACCGAAGCCGGGCGAGCTGGCGGCTGCGGCTGAAGAAGTCGCGCCGGGTGTGCGCCTCGCGACCTTCGCCGGCCCGTATGAATCGATCGACGCGCTCAAGGCGGCCGCCAAGGACCTTCGCGGGGTCCTCGACTCCGGCGTGATCGCCCTCGCCCTCGACGCCGAAGAGCCGCAGATCTTCGTGACCGTGAGCGACGATCTCGTCGGGCGCGGGATCTCTGCGGGCGACCTGGTCCGGGACGCCGTCACCGCGATCGACGGCAAGGGTGGTGGCCGGCCGGAGATGGCCCAGGGCAAGGGCTCGCGTCGTGAGGGATTGCCGGACGCGCTCACCTCCATCGCCGCCGCTCTCCGGTCTCGGGTCGGGCCGGAGGCCTGAATGGCCTTCTGGCGAAGGATCCTCCAGCGGGACGACGCCGAATCGCTGGCCGCCTGCACGGCCCTCGACATCGGCACGGAGTTCGCCAAGGCCCTCGTCTTCGAGATCTCCGACGAGGGGCACGGCACGGTCCGCGGCGTCGGGCGGAAGAGACAGGGCCTGAGTCACATGCAGTCGGGAACGGTCGCCGACATTGCCGCTGTCGTCGACAACTGCGCCGTCGCCCTCCAGGAAGCGGAGGAGATGGCCGGCTTCCGGCCGAGCCAGGTCGTCATCGGTATCGCCGGCGAGCTCGTCAAGGGCTTTACCACGACCTACAGCGAGGAGCGCAAGAGGCCCGACGCGCCGATCAGCGAGGGCGAGCTCCAGAAGCTCATCGATCTCGTCCAGCGCCAGGCGCTGCGCGAGGCCGAGCGCTCGATCACCTGGGAAACCGGGCTGCCGAACGTCGACGTCCGGCTGGTCCACGCGGCGATCGTCGGCGCCTCGATCGACGGCTACGCGCTGACGAACCCGATCGGGTTCCAGGGCCGACACGTGAAGATCGGGATCTTCAACGCGTTCGCCCCGCTCGTCCATCTCGGCGCGCTCCAGAGCGTCGCGTCGCAGCTCGACCTCGAGCTCCTCGAGGTCGTCGCCGAGCCGTATGCCGTCGCCCGCGTCCTCGGCAGCGACCAGGTTCGCCAGGCGGGCGCCCTGTTCGTCGACGTCGGTGGCGGGACAACCGACGTCGCCCTCGTCCGGTCCGGTGGGATCGAGGGGACGCGGATGTTCGCCCTCGGTGGTCGAGCCTTCACGAAGAGCATCGCCGATCGACTGGACCTGCCCTTCCCGCGAGCCGAGTCGGCCAAGGTCGACTACGCCCGTGGCCTGGCAGTCGAACGCAAGGATGAGATCGCCGAGATCATCGCCGACGACGTCGAGGTCTGGGCTGCCGGGGTCGAGCTCGTCATGGAGGAGCTCGGGGGAGGGGACCTGCTGCCGGGGCGGATCTACATCTGCGGCGGCGGCTCGCGACTGCCGGAGATCCGGGCAGGCCTTGCCGAGGAGCGCTTCTGGAAGCGACTGTCGTTTGCGCGTCCGCCGGAGGTCATCATCATGGCCCCGGACCAGATCGAGACGATCACCGACGCGACCGACCTCCTCGTCGACCAGCAGGACGTCACCCCGCTCGGCCTGGCCTACCAGGCGATCGAGCTGCAGACGACCGAGGATCCGCTCGATGCCGCCCTCCGGCGGGTCCTCCGCGCGATGAAGGTCTAGGGTAGAACGGATGGCAGCGGGCACGGTTTATCTCGACGTTGACGACGAGATCACATCGGCCGCCTCCCGAATCCGGTCCTCGGAATCGACCAAGGTCGCTCTCGTCGTGCCGTACGGTTCGCGGATCTCGACGTCGCGGATGAACTTCCGGCTGTTGTCTCGGGAGGCGGTCGTCAACAACCGTCGGCTCTCGATCATCGCCGGCGATCCTGCGACGCGGGCCCTCGCGGCCTCGGCCGGGCTGCCGGTCTTCGCGACCGTTTCGGAATACGAGTCGGCGCTCGCCGGACCGCCTGCAGCCATCGACGACGG
>DATHGS010000570.1:0-3965 GCA_035490155.1 Candidatus Methylomirabilota bacterium
TATCGCAGGTATAGGCGGCGCATCCACTGGCGTCCACGCTCCAGTTGACTCCGGTGCACGGCCATTGGTAATCACACCAACTGCGTAGCATTGGCGTGCCGCGCGGAGGGGCAGCGGAGGGGCAGCGGCGGGGCGCGGACCCCGCCGCGTATCATCCGGCCATGCTCCTCGCCGTCGACATCGGCAATACGAACGTCACGATCGGACTCTTTCGGGCCGGCGTCCTCACCGCGACCCGACGCGCGGCGACGCGGGCGCGAGCGAGCGCGGACGAGCTCGAGGTGCTGCTTGACGATCTCCTTCGCCTCGACGATGCCTCGTTCGCCGACGTGTCGGGCATCTCGTGTGCATCGGTCGTCCCGGCGCTGACAGAGGCGATCGAGGCCATCGCGACGCGGCGAGATCGCCCGCTCATCGTGGCGACCGCCGGGACGATTCCGCTGGCGGTTCGAACGGACCGCCCACAGGAGGCCGGCGCCGATCGGCTCGTCAACGCCCTTGCCGCGGCTCGGCTCTACGGCACGCCGGCGGTGGTAGTCGACTTCGGAACGGCGACGACGCTCGACTGCGTTGCCGCGGACGGTGCCTATGTCGGCGGCGCGATCGCACCGGGCCTCGAGCTCGGACTGGAGGCGCTCGCTGCGATGACCGCCAAGCTGCCGCGGATCGAGCTCCGAACCCCGGACCGCGCGATCGGCCGCGACACCGTGACTGCCATGCAATCTGGGACGATCTTCGGCTACCAGGCCCTCGCCGCCGGGCTCCTCGTCCGCGTTCGGCGCGAGCTCGCCGATGCCGCCGGGATCGCCCCCGCCGACGTCAAGGCGATCCTGACCGGTGGCCTGTCGGCGGCCCCGTGGGCCCGCGCCATCGATGGCGTCGACGCGATCGATCCGGACCTGACGCTCAAGGGCCTCGCCATCCTCCACGCGGAGGTCAGCGGCGGCGAGCCACTCCAGCTGGGGCTGCCGGGGGGAGCGCCGGGGTGACCGGTCGTCTCGCCGGCCGGCTCATCGCCCTCGGCGTCACCGGGTCGATCGCCGCCTACAAGTCGATCGAGCTGCTCCGTCTGCTGCAGGCCGAGGGTGCCGACGTCGTCACTCTCCTGTCGCCCGCCGCCACCCGCTTCGTCGCCCCGTTGACGTTCGAGGCTCTCAGTCGCCGCCCGGTCGAGGCCGACGTCCTGTCGCTCCTGCCGGATGGGCGCATCGGCCACATCGTCGTCGCCGACACGGCCGATGCCATCGTCGTCGCCCCGGCGACCGCCCACTGGCTCTCGGCGATGGCCAACGGGCTCGCCGGCGATACGGTGACCGCGGCCGTCCTGGCGACGAGCGCGCCGATCGTCGTCGCGCCGGCGATGGACGGCGACATGTGGGGCCATCCGGCGACCCAGGCAAACGTCGGCATGCTGCGCGAGTTCGGCTATGCGATCGTCGAGCCCGACACCGGGCCGCTCGCCTCGGGCCAGTCGGGCATCGGCCGGTTGGCCGAGCTGCCGCGGATCGTCGACGCGGTTGTCGCGGCCGTAGGTGACCGGCCGATCCGCCAACCCGACGCCGCCGGTCGCCCGCCGGCGATCGAGGGCATCCGCGAGGCCGACCTGACCGGCCGCCACATCGTCGTCACGGCCGGCGGGACCGCCGAGCCGATCGACCCTGTCCGCTTCATCGGCAATCGCTCGACCGGCAAGATGGGCGCCGCTCTGGCCTCGGCCGCGCTCGATCGCGGTGCGCGGGTGACCCTCGTCGTCGGTCATGCGACGGCCGCCCTGCCGATCGAGGCCGACATCGTCCGCGTCGAGACGTCGGCCGAGATGCGCGACGCGGTCCTCGACCTCGTCGTCGACTGCGACGCGCTGATCATGGCCGCCGCCGTCTCGGACTTCCGCCCGCGTCGCGTCGCGGCCTCGAAGCTGACCCGCGGCGAGGGGTTGACCCTTGAGCTCGAACCGACCGAGGACATCCTCGCCGGCGCCTCGGCGACCGTTCGGGCGCCCGGCGCGCGCGAGCCGCGACCGCTCCTGATCGGCTTCGCGGCCGAGACGGGCTCGCTCGAACGAGCCGCCGACAAGCTCCACCGCAAGGGCCTCGACCTGCTCGTCGCCAACGACGTCGCGGAACCCGGCTCGGGCTTCGGGACCGACACGAATCGGGTGACGCTCCTGTCCGCCGACGGCACCGAGGAGGCCCTCCCGCTGATGGCCAAGCGCGCCGTGGCAGATCTGATCCTCGATCGGGTCGCAACAACGCTGGACGAGCGCGCTGCCGCGTCGCAGACTGAACGAATGTCGCGACAGGAGATCGGCCGATGAGCACAACCCCCAACCCGGAATCGGCTGCCGTTCGCCGACTGACGGTCACCGACATCGGCCGGATGTACGCCGACGGGGAACGGATCCCGATGCTCACGGCCTACGACTACCCGACGGCGAAGATCCTCGACGAGGCCGGGATTCCGCTCCTCCTCGTGGGCGATTCGCTCGGTCGGGCGATGCTCGGCTACGAGAACGAGCTGAGCGTGACGATGGACGACATGATCCACCACTCAGCGGCGGTCACCCGCGGCGCGCGCCGGGCGGTGGTCGTCGGCGACATGCCATTCCTGTCCTACGCGACGCCCGACGATGCGCTCCGGAATGCCGGCCGATTCGTCCACGACGCGAGCGTCCAGGCCGTCAAGGTGGAAGGTGGCGTTCGCAGCGCCCGCGTCATCGAGACGCTCGTCAAGGCCGGAATCCCGGTCATGGCCCACATCGGGCTCACGCCCCAGTCGGCGAACGCGATCGGCAAGTTCCGCGTCCAGGGCAAGACGCGCGACCAGGCTCGGGCCCTTCTTCACGATGCCCACGCGGTGCAGGAGGCCGGGGCCTTCTCGGTTGTCCTGGAGCTCGTGCCGGAGCAGCTGTCGGCCGCGATCACCGAGCGACTCGGGATCCCGACGATCGGCATCGGAGCCGGCGCCGGTTGCAGCGGCCAGGTCCAGATCATCACGGATCTGCTCGGCCTCGAGACGTGGCACCCGAAGCACGCCAAGCCGTACGTCAATCTCCGCGAGACGATCCTCGGGGCAGTGCGGGCGTATGCCTCGGACGTCGCCGCGGGCACGTTCCCGGGGCCCGAGCAGACCGTCCGGATGGACGACGCGGTGCTCGACGAGGTGCTCGGCCGGTCGTCGCTCGATGCGCCCGGCGGGCACGGTCGATCGTCGGACGACATTCCCGCCGGCGGGATCCCGCTCGACCGCGACCTCTAACAGACCCCGCGTCCCGGGCCAGGCAGGCCATTCGGCCCCTCTAATCACCGCCCTTTGGTCCGCGATAGGGGCCGCCTGTCACCTTCCCCTCGAACCCGCTCTCGCACACGCTGGGGCTCGAACCAATCGAACAACAGCAGAGAGAGAGTGGAGATCATGACCAGTCGACTTCAGCGCCTAGGCATCGTCCTGGTGCTCTTCGGGATCGCGTTCGTCGCGGCCGGAGGCTATACCGCCATCAAGACCCAGGAGGGAGCGAAGTCGCTCCAGGCGTTCAGCGCAGCGCAGAACGTCAAGCTGGCCTACAACGACCAGGGGCAGCTCGTCGACCACGGCACGACCGAGGGCGCGACGGCCATCATGTCGCTCCTCGTGAACGACTGGGCCTACCCGGTCAACTCGGCCGACCTCAACCCGAATGACCCGCTGGTCAACACTGCCAGCGAGTACATGTACCAGATGGCCACGATCACCTATCACACCCTCCACGCGGCCACGACCGTCATCTTCCCGACCGATGTCGTCGTCGACGGCAAGGTCGTCCAGGCTGCCGGCACCTACGAGTTCACGAACACCGGCAAGTACTGGACCGGCTTCGACCGGACGAACCTCGTCGAGGGCGCGGCCCGCGACAAGGTCTGGACCGGCACGGCCCTCGCCCTGATCGGCACCCTGGGTGTCGGCACCGCCACCGCAACGGCCATCCAGAT
>DATHGS010000571.1:0-2647 GCA_035490155.1 Candidatus Methylomirabilota bacterium
CCCTGGCCGGCGGCCGCCAGGACGGCCTGAGCATGGATGTCCGCGAGGTAGACGGAGCCGGTCGCGTACAGGAAGACGGAGCGCGTGATTCCGCCGTGCCACCACTGGTCCTGATCTTCGACGTAGGTGGCATCCGACCACTTCACGACTCGCAGGCCGAGGAGGTTGGGGCCTGGCCGGAGATGATCCGTGATGTCGAACTCGGCGGCCAGATGCGAATCCTTGCTCACGCCGATCTCGCGCCCGTTGAGGGCGACGATCAGGACGCTCTCGGCCGCCCCGACGTGAAGGACGACCCGGCGGCCCGTCCAGCGCACGGGAATCGTGAACTCGCGATCGTAGACCCCCGTCGGGTTCGCCTCCGGGACGTCGGGCGGAAGGGCCGCAAAGGGCATCATCACGTTGGTGTAGTGGGGCGGATCCCCGAATCCCTGCATCGTCCAGCAGCCGGGCACGCTGGCCACGCCCCATTCGCCCGGGAGCGGCATCGCATCAGGACGGCCGAGCAACTGGAAGCGCCACTCCCCGTCGAGGTCGAACCGGTCGTCGTGCGGAACGCTGTGCATCGGCAGCCGGTGGACGCCCTGGAGGCTCGGATCGCGCCATGGTTCGAGGCGCGTCGCGGGCCCGGCGGCATCGATGTCGGGGGCGGGAACGTCGGTGGTGGTCGGCCGCATCGGGGGGTGAGCCTGCTCTCAGCCCTTGGTGGAACCGAGCGCGAGCCCTCGGATGAACTGCTTCTGGAGCAGGACGTAGACGATGATCGTCGGCAGGGCGACGATCACGGCGCCTGCTGCGACCAGGTTGTTGTTGACGAAGAACTCGCCCTTCAGGTTGTTGAGGGCGGTTGTGATCGGCAGCTTGTTGCCCGATTTCATGAGGATCAGGGCCCAGAAGAAATCGTTGTAGATGAAGGTGACCTCGAGGGTCGCCAGGGCCGCCAGGACCGGCCGGCAGAGCGGCAGGATCACGTTTCGGTAGATGTTCCAGGCTGAAGCGCCGTCCACGAGGGCGGCCTAGGTCAGTTCGCCCGGCAGCGTCTTCATGTAGTTGCTGAGGACGAAGGCGCAGAAGCCGAGCTGGAAGGCAACGTGGATGACGATGATCCCGACGTACTGGTCGTAGAAGAGGCCGTTGTCGCTGAGTGGCGCGGGCAGCGGCAGCAGCAAATACAGGCGATACAGGGGTGTGATGATGATCTGCGCCGGCAGCAGATTGCCGGCCGTGAAAATCATCAGCAGGAGCAGATTGAACCGCCAGCGGAACTTGGTGACGGCAAACGCCAGCATGGAGGCCAGGAAGAGGACGAGGATTACCGCGGGTACGACGATCACGACCGAGTTCACGAAGTACTTCGGGATCTCGCCCTGGTTCCAGGCCGTGATGTAGTTGTCGAGGTTGAGGGTGGCCGGCAGCGACACGTAGCCTCGGAGAGCGGTGTCGGCGTATGGGCGTAACGACGTGTAGATCGCCCAGGCCAGAGGGAATAGCCACAGCAGGCTGATCGCGATCAGGAAGCCCTGGAGCGCGATCCGGCCAGTTCGGATCCGGCCCCGACCCGCGACATTCGGCAGCTCGCGGCTTATGCCGGTGGCGACCATCAGGCCTGGTCCCGCATCGATCGCGACAGGTAGACGATGATCGGGCCGACGGAGATCACGAGCAGGACCACCCCGATCGCCGACCCGAATCCGACGAGGCTGGCCTCGCCGATGATGTTGTTGGTGACGAGGACCGACAGCAGCTCGAGCCCGTTCAGCCCCTTGTTCGTGATGTACGCGATGTCGAACGCTCGGAGCGACTCGATGACCGTGATGACGACGATCACGACGTTGATCGGAGCCATAACGGGGAACACCACCCGGAAGAATGTCTGGCGCTGATTGGCGCCGTCGATGGCTGCCGCCTCACGCAAGGTGGGATCGACGCTCTTGAGACCTGCCAGGTAGAGCACCGTGATGTAACCGACGTGGCGCCATGCCGCAGCGATGATGATCGCCCAGAGATTCAGGTTCGGGTTGCCGAGCCAATCGATCAGGTTGTCCTGGCCCGTGTGACCGGTCAGGTTGTTGATGAAGCCCTGGGACGACGAGTACTGGAGCTGCCAGATGAACCCGACGATGGCCAGCGAGAGCACGACTGGCATGTACAGGACGCTCTGGTAGAAGCGAGTGCCGCGGACCTCCTTGTCAAGCAGGACAGCCAGGAAGATCCCGATCGGCGTCGCGACGAACAGGAAGAACCCGAGCCACAGGAGGTTGTGCTCGAGTGCGGGCCAGAACGCCTGGTACTTCGTCAGCAGGTTGACGTAGTTGGTGAGGCCGACGGGCTTGATCTTGTCGATGCCGCCGATCCCGTTCCAACTTGTGAACGAGAGCAGGATGGACAGGATGACTGGCAGCCAGATGAAGACGAGGGTGACCAGTGACGGCACTCCGACCATCACGGCCAGGATCACCTTGTCGCGCCGCGACAGGACGCTGAACCGGCTGCGAACCTTCCGGGAGCGGCTGACCTCCGTCCCGGTCGGGACGGAGGTCAGCATATTCGGGCCAAGGACCGGAAGGCTCACCGGGTCAGGATGCCACGACTACTGCAGCGGAGGCAGCTGGTCGTAGAAGCTCTGAATGCTCTGAAGGAAGCTTGT
>DATHGS010000572.1:0-2922 GCA_035490155.1 Candidatus Methylomirabilota bacterium
GAGATCTACGCATTCCACTGCGACGAGCACGCCGACCAGATCCGCCGAGCGCGTAAGGAAGCCTCGGCGTAACCCCGGTCTGCGATCGTCGCGGTAGGGCGCGTCAGCGCAAGGCGGGTCCGAGCACGGAAGCGAGCGGGCTGCGGATGCCCTGAGCGACGCGCGCAGGGCGCAACGCGGCGATGGCGTGCCATAACGCGGCAGCCAAGCCGTTTGATACGATGCGCCCACTCTGAATATGCAACCGCAAACCCACACGCCGGTCCCGCACCGCTGGGCCACATGCCAGCCGCGTGCAACCGCCCACCGGCGTCGCCCCTCGTGACACCCCCAAGTACCGGCGCGCCTCCGCGCATAGCCGCCGTCGTCCTTGCCGCCGGACTGGGCACCCGGATGAGATCGCGGACACCGAAGCTCCTTCATACGCTCTGCGGCCGACCGATGGTCGCGTACGTCGTCGATGCGGCCCGCGCCGCGACGGGGATTCGCCCGCTGGTGGTCACGTCGCCGGCCACCGCCGGGGTGCGCGACGCGCTCGCCGATGACGTCGATTTCGCCCTCCAGGCCGAGCCCCGCGGGACCGGCGACGCCGTCGCAGCCGCTCTCGCGGCGCTGCCGGACGATCTCGACGAGATCCTCGTCCTCACCGGGGACGTGCCGCTGCTCGAGGCGTCGATGCTGACCGAGCTGCTGGAGGAGCGGCGGCTCGACGAGGCGGCGATCGCCCTCATCGCCATCGACGCGGTCGAGCCCGGCGATCTCGGGCGAGTCGTTCGCGACGACGCCGGGGCCGTCGATCGGATCGTCGAGCGCAAGGACGCGACGGACGAGGAGCTCGCCGTCAGCGAGGTCAACTCCGGGCTCTATGCGTTCGACGCCGCGTGGCTGCGCGGTCGCATCGGCTCGCTCCGGCCATCGCCGAAGACGGGCGAGCTGTACCTGACAGAGCTGATCGAGCTCGCCCGGCTCGACGGCCGACTCGTCGTGGCGCTGACCGTCGAGGACGACGGCCGCCTGACCGGGATCAACGACCGGGCCGAGCTTGCCCAGGCCGAGTGGGACCTCCGCTCGCGGATCAACGCCGCCGCGATGCGGGCTGGCGTGACGATGCGCGACCCGTCGACGGTCTATCTCGACTCGACGGTGGCCATCGCCGAGGACGTGACCCTCGAACCGAACGTCATCCTGCGCGGCCGGACCTCGATCGCCGCCGGTACGGTGATCGGTGCGGGGAGCCAGATCGTCGACAGCACGATCGGAGCGGACTGCGTCGTCTGGGCGAGCATCGTCGAATCGTCGACGGTCGAGGACGGTGTCCGGATCGGGCCGTTCTCGCACCTGCGGGCGGGCTCATCGGTGGGACGCGGCTCGGAGGTCGGCAACTACGCCGAGCTGAAGAACACCCGGCTGGGTCCTCGCGTGAAGCAGCACCACATGAGCTATCTCGGCGACGCGGAGCTCGGGGCCGACACGAACGTCGGCGCCGGGACGATCACGGCCAACTTCGACGGCCAGAGCAAGCATCGGACGACGATCGGCGAGCGGGTCTTCCTCGGCGTCGACACGATGCTCCGGGCGCCGCTCACGATCGGCGACGATGCGAGAACCGGCGCCGGCGCCGTCGTCACGAAAGACGTTCCCGCGGGCAAGCTCGCGGTCGGCGTTCCGGCAAGGATCCGCGAGCCGCGCCAGAAACCCTCGACCGACGGGTCCGCCACGTGATCGCTCCGTGAACCTCCCGCTCGGTGAGCTGCTCGTCATCGTCCTCCTGACACTCCTCGAGGGCTTCTTCGTCGCCGGGGAGATCGCCCTTGTTTCGATCCGGCGAAGCCGCGTCGAGCAGCTCGTCGACGAGGGCAGGCCGGGGGCTCGACGCGTTCGCCGGCTGCTCGATGAGCCGGGCCGGTTCCTCGCCGTCTCGCAGCTCGGGCTGACCGTCATCGGCTTCTTCGCCTCCGCATACGCGGCGGTCAGCCTCGTCGAGAGCCTCAAGGGTCTCATCGCGCCGATCGCCGGCAGCAGCGCCCAGGGCATCGCCCTCGTCATCGTCACGATCCTGCTCGCGCTGTTCACGATCGTCTTCGCCGAGCTCGTCCCGAAGACCCTCGCCCTCGCCAACGCCGAGCGTGTTGCGATCGCGTTGTCGCTGCCGATCGAGTTCCTCGCGCGGGCCCTCTCTCCGCTCATCGCCTTGTTGACCGGACTCACGGCCACGATCGCGAGGCTGTTCGGGGCGAACGTCTCGAACGAGGCCCAGATCACCGCCGAGGAGCTTCGCCTCATCGTCGAGCGGGGTGGGGAGCAGGGCGTCCTCGAGGCCGAGGAGGAGCAGATGATCAACGCGGTCATCGAGCTCGGCAGCCGCAGGGTCCACGAGGTGATGATCCCGAGGATCGACATCGCCGCGATGCCGGCGACCGCGACGTTCGACGAGGCGATCTCGACGTTCGTCGAGGAGGGCCACAGCCGGGTCCCGGTGTACGACGACTCGGTCGACGAGATCGTCGGAATCCTCTATGCCAAGGACCTGCTGCCGTTCCTGAAGGGCTCCGCGACGGAACGGCCGGGGCTCCGGTCCCTCCTCCGGACGCCCGTCTTCGCACCCGAGTCGATGAGCGTTGACGACCTGCTCCACGAATTCCAGCGACGCAAGGTCCATATCGCGATCGTGCTCGACGAGTACGGCGGGACGGCGGGTCTGGTGACCATCGAGGACCTTCTCGAGGAGATCGTCGGGGAGATCCAGGACGAGTACGACACCGAGGAGCCGATGATCGTCAAGATCTCCGACGACGAAGCGCGGGTCGACGGCCGGGCCGACGTCGACGACGTCGCCTGGTGACGGCACGCCGCCGATCCGGTGATAGATCAGGCCGCCGACGGTGTCGTACTCGTCGTCGTCCTCGAGCTCGAGCGAGGTGT
>DATHGS010000573.1:0-4249 GCA_035490155.1 Candidatus Methylomirabilota bacterium
CCGACGCCGATGATCGCGCTCGAGATGACGTGGGTCGTCGAGACCGGCATCCCGAAATGCGACGCGGTGAGGATGATCGTGGCGGCGGTCGTCTCGGCGGCAAAGCCATGCACCGGATCGAGCTTGACGACTCGCTGGCCCATCGTCTTGATGATCCGCCAGCCGCCGGCCGCTGTCCCGAATGAGATCGCAGTTGCCGCCAGCACGATGACCCACAGCGGTATCGGGGAATCGGCGGGGAGGACGCCGGCGGCGATCAGGGCCAGGGTCATGATCCCCATCGTCTTCTGGGCGTCGTTCGAGCCGTGGCTGAACGCCATGAACGCCGCGGAGATCAACTGGAGGCGCCGGAACCGCTCATTGATCCGCTGCGGGTTTGCCCTCCTGAAGGCGTTCAGCAGGATGACCATGAGCAGGAACCCGCCGAGGACACCGGCGATCGGCGAGGCGACCAGGGGCAGGATCACCTTGCCCATCACCCCGTCGACCTTGATCGCCGACGCCCCGACCGCGGCGACGACGGCCCCGAGCAGCCCGCCGATCAGCGCATGGCTCGACGAGCTGGGGATACCGAACCGCCACGTGATGAGGTTCCAGACGATCGCCCCGACGAGCGCGGCCGCCACGATCGTCTGACCGACCGGGCCGTCGGGCGTCGTCGCCAGACCGGACGAGATGGTCTTGGCAACCGCGGTTCCGGTGAGGGCCCCGACGAAGTTTGCCGTCGCCGACATGAGGATCGCGTGCTCGGGTTTGAGCGCCCTGGTCGAGACCGACGTGGCGATCGCGTTGGCCGTGTCGTGGAAGCCGTTGATGTAGTCGAAGAGGACCGCCAGACCGAGAACGACGAGGAGCAGCACGGTCAGGTTGGTGGGCACGGCCGAAAGGTAGCAGGACCGCGAGTGGCCCGAGGCCTTCGCCGGGTATTCTTCGCGCCATGCGCCTCTCCCAGCTCTTCTTCTCGACCCTGCGCGACGACCCGGCCGACGCGGAGATGGCGTCGCATCGGCTGCTCGTGCGTGGGGGCTACGTCCGCCAGCTCGGCTCCGGGATCTATTCGCTCCTGCCGCTCGGCTTCCGGGTCAACAAGCGGGTCGAACAGGTCATCCGCGAGGAGATGGACCGGATCGGCAGCCAGGAGATCGAGATGCCGGTCGTCCATCCGGCCGACATCTGGCGGGCGAGCGGGCGCTATGACGCGATCGGGCCGGAGCTGACCCGATTCAAGGACCGCAACGGGCGGGACATGGTCCTCGCGATGACCCACGAGGAAGTCGTCGGGCTCCTCCTCGCGGACATCGTCAAGTCGTACCGCCAGCTGCCGGTGATGATCTATCACTTCCAGACGAAGTGGAGAGACGAGCCCCGTGCCCGGGGCGGCTTGATCCGCGTCCGCGAGTTCGTCATGAAGGACGCCTACAGCTGCGATCGGGATCAGGCCGGGCTCGACGCCAGCTACGAAGCCCAGAAGGGCGCGTACGTCCGGATCTTCGAGCGGCTCGGCCTCGAGACGGTGGTCGTGGCGAGCGACGTCGGGATCATGGGCGGGTCGCAGGCCCACGAGTTCATGGTCCTGAATCCCGCCGGCGAGGACGTCCTCGTCCTGTGCGAGGCATGTGGCTATGCGGCCAATCGACAGGTCGCCGTCGTCCCCAAGCCGGATCCGCTTCCCGAAGCACCCGCCGCGCTCGAGGAAGTCGCGACACCCGGCACGACCACGATCGCGTCGCTCGCGGCGTTCCTTGGCGTGGGACCCGAGCGAACGGCCAAGGCCGCCTTTTTCATGGCCGGCGACGGTCGGCTGATCACCGCAATCGTGCGCGGCGACTTCGAGGTCAACGAGACGAAGCTCGCCAACGCCGTCGGCGCGACCACCGGGATCCGGCCGGCGACGATCGAGGAGATCCGGGCCGCCGGGATGGAGCCCGGCTATGGCTCGCCGATCGGGGCGCACGACACGGTCGTCGTCGTCGACGACCTCGTCGCCCGCTCGCCGAACCTCGTCGCCGGGGCGAACCGCGAGGGCTACCACTACCGCAACGTCAACGTCGGGCGCGATTTCGTGGCGGACGTCGCTGCCGATATCACCAACGTCCAGGAAGGGGATGCCTGCCCGCAGTGCGGCATGGCCGTCATCCTGCGCAACGGGATCGAGGTCGGCAACATCTTCAAGCTCGGGACGAAGTTCACAGACGCTGCCGGGGCGACATACCTCGGCGAGGATGGCCGCGAGCACCCGATCATCATGGGCTCGTACGGGATCGGAGTCGGGCGGAACGTGGCATGTATCGTCGAGGCCCATCACGACGACAAGGGCATCATCTGGCCGGCCGAGGTGGCGCCGTACGCGGCCCATCTCGTAGCGATCGGCGCGGCGCGTGACCCGCAGGTCGCCGAGTTGGCCGATCGCCTTCACGACCTCTCGATCGAGGCCGGGCGCGAGATTCTGTACGACGACCGCGACGAGTCGCCCGGGGTGAAGTTCACCGACGCCGAGCTGCTCGGCATGCCCTGGATCCTGACCGTGTCGCCGCGCTCTCTGGCGGCCGGCGGCGTCGAGGTCACGGAGCGGGCGACCGGGGAGCGCTCGACGCGCCCGATCGAGGAGGTCGAGGCACTCATCCGCGGCGAGGCCGTCGTCCCCGCCTGACAGCGGCCAATCGTCGCTAGGATTGGGCCGATGCCCGCCCGCCCGATGCTTCCGCCCGACGATCTCTATGCCCGGCTCGAGCTGCCGATCGACGCCAGCTTCGAGGCAGTCGAGATCGCCTGGCGCGCCCTCCTCAAGCGCCACCACCCCGACGTCGCCGGTGCCGGGGCCGATGACGTCGCCAAGCGGATCAACGTCGCCCACGACTGGCTGTCGGATCCGGACCTGCGCGGGCGGTATGACCGCGAACGGCACCCGCGACGGCGCGCACGAGAACGACCGACGTTCGAGACCGCGCGGGAGCGCGCGTCGGTGGCTCATGCCCGCCACCGGCCACCCACTGATCCAGCCCATGCGGTCGAGGAGCATCTCGGCCGGATCCGGCGGTTGACCGACGACGAGCTGGACCGACTGTCGCTCGCCCAGGCGCCGCCGATCGCGTTTGTCGCCTCGATCTCGCGATTTCTCTCGGCCGACCAGCTGGCGGCCGTCGAAGGGCTCGAGCGACGCGTCCAGGATGCGCTTCCAGCGCGGGCGAGATGGGACATTCCCACTCGTGACGCCGCGATCGGCTACGCCCACGAGCTGCTGCTTGCGCCGTTCCTCGACGAGCACCTCTCGGAGCCGTTCCGCGAGCGCGTGCACGAGCGCCTCGCGCGTGGCTGGCAGACCGCCGTCGGCCAGCCACGCTACGGGCCGAATACCGCGTCGGTCAGCGTGGCCCTCGAGCGGCTGCGGGCGATGCCCACGCTCACCCTGGGTCGCGTGGCGATCGACGCCGTTGCTGCAGGCGACGTCCCAGCCGAATTGCCCTGGCCCCATGGGCTCTCGCCGCAGGACGACGACGCCCTGCGGGTCTCGTCGGCGCTCGCTCAGCGCGATGCCCTCTCGATCCTGGCCGATCCGGCGCCAGCCCTTGCCCGGCGGTCGCTCGCGCGGGCGATGCACGCCCTGGTGCTCCAGCACGGGTTTCGACGGGCAGAGCTCGATCGGTTGCTTGGCCCGTGGCGCAACGTCCTGGTCGGGCCGCGGACGCCCCTCGGTCCCTTGCCTCGAGCGGGGCGCCGGTCCTAGCCGCGAGCTCGTCGGAATCGTCGGAACGGCCGCACGACCGGTCGCGTTCGACGCAGCGCCTGGGGTCGGGTAGACTCCGGCTCTCGTGCTCGATGGGCGCTCCGGTCAGCGCCCCGGTCCAATACCGTCCGATCCCGATCCATCCAACGCCCTGACCGGGCCCCGCAGCGTAGCGGGAGGGCCCCGTCAGGAGCTGTTGCTTCCAATGTCCTTCGATGTCCTCGGGCTGTCGCCCGAATTGCTCCGCGCCGTCGCGGACCAGGGCTACACTGAACCCACCCCCGTCCAGCGCGAGGCGATCCCCCTCGTCCTCGCGGGTCGCGATCTTCTCGCCGGGGCCCAGACCGGGACCGGCAAGACGGCCGCGTTCGTCCTCCCGATCCTCCAGCGGCTGACCGACAGCCATCCCGTCGTCACGGGCCCGACGTCGCGCGACCGCCGTGACGCCACCCGGCCGCCGATCCGCGTCCTGGTCCTGACGCCGACCCGCGAGCTCGCCCTCCAGGTCGAGGAGAGCGTCCGGAC
>DATHGS010000574.1:0-2524 GCA_035490155.1 Candidatus Methylomirabilota bacterium
GCCGCCGCGCGCGTTCGCGACGGGGATCTCCAGGGTGCGATCGCCGCATATCGCGAGGCCGACCGGCGCGCGCCGCCGCGGGACAAGCCCGAGATCGCCAACCGCCTGGGCTGGCTGGCCAAGGAAACCGGCAACGTCCGCGCCTCGCGGCGGTATTTCGCCCGGGGCCGCGGTGTCGACTCGCTCGTCCCGGCAACCTACGTGATCCTCGGGTTGACGGTGGTGATCTCGCTCGCAACCTCGACCCAGCTGAGTCCCGACGGCGGACCGCTGCTCGATCTCCTGTTGCTCGACAAGGTGGCAGTCGCCCACGGCGAGATCTGGCGGCTGGTCACGATCATCCTCGTCCACGACCCGACATTCCTGCTCCACCTCCTCTTCAACATGTACGCGCTCTACATCGCCGGCCCGATCGTCGAGCAGCTCTACGGCGCTCGTCGTTTCGTGCTCTTCTACCTGCTGGCCGCCGTCGGCGGCTCGATCGCGAGCTTCGCCTTCGGCTCGGGGCAGTACGCGGTCGGTGCGTCCGGGGCGATCTTCGGCCTGTTCGGGATCCTGTTCGTCGCGACGCGGGCCCATCACCCGGCGCTCGATCGGCGAGGCCGCGCCCTTGTCGGGCAGATCGGGATGCTGCTCGTGATCAACCTGGCATTCGGCTTCGCGGTCGGCCCGCAGATCGACAACTTCGCTCACATCGGCGGCCTCGCGACGGGCGCGCTCCTGGGTCTTGCTTTCGTCCCCGGTCGAGCTCGGACGCTGCGCTCGTTCTGGACCAGCGCGTCGGGCGGCACCGTGGGGGCGGACGGGCTGCAGACGATCATTCCCATCGTGGCCCTCCTGGTCCTTGCGATCGCCTTTGCGGTTGGCTACACGATCGGGGTCGACAGGTGGAGCTGAGACAGGCCACGGCATCACTCCGCGTCACGCCAAGGTCACGGCTCGGCTAGGATCGAGCACCCGCCCCGAGGAACTCCGAACCCGATGTTCGCAACGCTGCTCGGTGCCTATCCCCCCGCTCCGGAGCCGATGTCGGACGACGATCTCGTCCGCGGGGTCATCGCCGACCTCGAGGCGGCCGGGCTTGAGCCGCTGACCGACGGCCGGGTCCGACGCCGCTCGGCGCTCGCCGACTGGCCGATCGATCCTGACGCCGTTGTCGCCGAGTGGCGCTTCGCGGCTGCAGCCACGGGTCGGGCGGTCAAGCAGTCGCTCCCGGGGCCCTACACCATCGCCCGCGACGGGCTGCCGGGGCGGCGCCACGCCGCCGGACCGGTCGAGCGGCCGCAGCCCGGGCGGGACGTCGGCGACTCCCCGGCGAACGCGGCACTCGCAGGGGAGCGGCTGAGAGAGGTGGTTGCAGCCCTCGCGGTCGCCGGCTGCCCGCTCGTCGAGATCGAGGAGCCGGCGGCGATCCGCATCGGGGACGACAAGGCGGAGCGGGGTCACTTCCTCGACGCCCATCGGCGCCTGACGGACGGCCTCGCGGGATCGATCCACCTGTCACTCGTCGTGACGGGGGGGAATGCCGACACCGCGGGCTCGGCCACGTTCTTCGACCTGCCCTACGCGAGCTACGCGTTCGATCTCATCGCCGGGCCCGACAACTGGCGGCTCATCGCCGAGGCACCGGGCGATCGGGGGATCATATGCGGCGCGATGGATCCCGCGGCCGGGGCGAGCGACGGGCCGGAGATCCTGGTCTGGGCGGCCCATTACGCGGCCTCGACGGGCGGCCGAGGTCTCGAGCGGGTTGGCCTGGCCAACGCATCGTCGCTCGCCGGGCTCGATCGCGAGAGCGCTCGGGCGAAGCTCGCGCTAGTGGCCGACGCAGCCCGGATCGCATCGGCCGCCACTCCCGACGAGCTTTCTCGGCTCCTCGATCCCCGTGCGGTCGACATCCGTTCGGCGGCTCTCGGCCGCTATGAGAAGCCACCGGAACGGCGCCCGGGCGGGCGGCCGGGCTCGTAGATCGTCCGGATTCGAACGCCCGCCAAAGTCACTTCCTTCCACCTCGATCCTCCGAAATCGGAAAACCGAAATCGGAGGAGCCCCTCGATCGACCGAAATCGGAAGCCGAAATCGGATGCCGAAATCGGAGGGAGCCGCGCGACAGAAGTGATTTTCCGCGGCGTTCGATTTCGGCCTATTTCGGCGGCGCGGTACCTCGCACGCAGCGCGAGACTGGGCCTTGATTCCAGTCGGGCGGAGTGCCAGCATTCGAGGTCATCCCGGATGACGTCGGACAGCGCGGGCGACCACTCGATTCGGCCCCCGCCGATTGGAATCGAAGGAGGGCCTCCTGGTGACCGAGCACATCTCGCTCACGGTCAACGGCCAGTCGCGCGAAGCGGACGTCGAGCCCAGACGGCTTCTCGTCGAGCTGATCCGCGAGAACTTCGAGCTGACCGGCACCCATGTCGGCTGCGACACCAGCCAGTGCGGCGCGTGCACGGTCCATCTCGACGGTCGGGCCATCAAGTCCTGCACGATGCTCGCCGTCCAGGCGGATGGGAGCCAGGTCACG
>DATHGS010000575.1:0-4398 GCA_035490155.1 Candidatus Methylomirabilota bacterium
GACGATCGCTCTGTAGGTGTCCGTCTCGCGATCCGGCATGTACACCGCGCCGGTGTCGGCCTTGAGCAGCGCGATGGCCTCGCGAACGATGCTCTCGAGGACCGTCGGCAGGTCCAGGGTCGCCGAAATCTCCCGGCTCACGTCAACGAGGGCTGCCGTCTCCTCGCTCCGGCGGACCGTCTCCTCGTACAGGCGGGCATTGTCGATGGCCGTTGCCACGTTCGCGGCGATGGTCGCCAGCAGGCGCTTGTCTGCATCCCCGAACCGGCCCTCCTCTTGGGTGCTCTGGACACTCAGGACGCCGATCGCGTCGTCGCCGGCGATGATCGGGACCCCGAGATACGAGCGCGCGAGTGTGCCGACGCCACGGGTCCCGACCGCCGCGAAATGCTCCTCCCGGTTGAGGAGGAGCGGCTCGCGGCTTTCGATGATCCGCCAGCTGAGCCCGCGTCCTCGTGGCAGGGGCGCCTGGGGTTCGTGCTCGCCGTCCTCGACGTAGTACCGGAATTCGATGGCATCCGCATCCGGGTCGAGGAGCGCGACGTAAGCGATGTCAGCCTGAAAGACGTCGCGGATCTGGTCGCCGACCAGGTTGATCAGCCCAGAGAGGTCGAGCTGCCTCGCGACCGCCTGGCCGATGTCGTTCACGGTCGCGAGCTCAGCCGCCCGCTGATCGGCTTCGGTCAGGAGCCGCTTCGTCTCGTCGAACAGCCGGGCGTTCTCGAGCGCGACCGACAGGCTCGTTGCGAGGGTCGTGAGCAGCCGGACGTCGGCGTCGGAGAAGGCGTCCTCGTGATCGAGGTTCTGGAGCGAGATGGTGCCCCGGGCCTCGTCGCCGATCACGAGCGGCACCCAGAGCCCGGCCTTCGGCTCCTCGCCGCTGATCACCATCTCGATTCCGCGGTCGGCCATCCACGCGCGCATCTCGCGATTGACGAGGATGGGCTCGCGCTGCCTGAGGACGAGTCCCCGAATGCCTTCGCCTGCGGGCTGCGGCTCGTCCGGGAACCGCTGGCCGCGCTCGATCGTGTACGGGTAGTGGACGAGGTCCCGATCGGCGTTGAGGATCCCGATGTCGACGACCTGGGCGTCGAAGATCTCCTGGATCTTGTCACCGACGAGGTCGTACATGGACTGCATGTCTAGCTTGGCGGCTAGACCCCCCTGGACGCTGTTGATGATCGCCAGCTCGGCTGCCCGCTCGTCGGCCTCGGTCAGGAGGCGCTTCGTTTCGTCGAACAGCCGGGCGTTCTCGAGCGCGACCGCGAGGCTCGAGGCGAGCGTCGTCAACAGGCGGACGTCGGCCTCGCCAAACGCGTCCGTTCGGTCGATGTTCTGGAGCGAGATCCGGCCGCGGACCTCGCCGGCGACGATGAGCGGAGCGAACAGCACCGACCGGGCCGGCTCCCCCACGATCGCTACCTGCTCGATGCCGCGCTCCGCGAACCAGGCCGGGACGTCGTTGACGACCATCGGGGCTCGCGTTTCGAGCACGAGCTTACCGAAGCCCTGGATCGGGATGGTCGTGTTCGGCAAGCGGACGCCGCGCTCGATGCCGTAGCGGTACTGGATGGTCCGGTCGCCGAGGTTGTAGGTCCCGATGTCGACGACCTGGGCGTCGAAGATCTCCTGGATCTTGTCGCCGACGAGCTCGTACATCGCCTGCATGTCGAGCTGCTGGGCGAGGCCCTCCTGGACGCTGTTGACGACCGCAAGCTCCTTCGCTCGCTCGTCGGTCTCGGCGAGCAGCCGCTTCGTCTCGCCGAACAGCCGTGCATTCTCGAGGGCGACGCCCATGCTCGAGGCGACGGTTGCGACGAGGCGCTCGTCGGCCTCCGTGTAGGCATTCTTGCGATCGACGCCGAAGCCGATGATGCCGATCACCTCGTCGCCTGCGGGGATCGGCACGCCGAGCCACGACTCGGTCTCTGTGGCGCCTCCGCCGAGGATCGCGCCGTGACGCGTCTGCTCTTCGACGGTTCCAAGGCGAAGGGGTCGCCGTCCCTCGATGACCCGTGACGTCAAACCCTGGCCGAAGGGGAACTCGAATCGTTCCGGTAACCGCTGACCCTGATCGATCTGAAACGGGACCTCGATCATCTGCGTGCGCCGGTCGTAGAGAGCGACATACAGATCGCGTGCCTGCGCTGGGAAGATCTCTATCAGCCGCGTTCCCACGAGCTCAACGATGGCGTCGAAGTCGAGCTGCTTTGCCAAGGCCGCGCCGATCTCGTTGACGAGGGCGAGCTCGGCGTTCCGCTGCTCCGTCTCGCCGAGCAGCCGCTTCGTCTCATCGAAGAGGCGGGCGTTCTCGAGCGCGACACCGAGGCTAGCGGCGATCGTGCTGAGCAGGCGCTCGTCCGACTCGGAGAACCCGTACGGCTCGAGTCGCTCGAGTGAGATCACGCCAAGCACCCGATCCGAGGCCAGGATCGGCACCCCGAGCCAGGACTCCTCTTCGGCCGCTCCGGTCATGACCGGGTTGTAGGCCATCGCCTCCGCGCCGGTATTGAGGCGCAGCGGTCGGCGGGTCGTGATGACCTGCGACGCGAGGCCCGGCCCGAGCTTCCAGCCGGCCGGGTCGTGCCTTCCGGTCGTGTCGATCTGATACTGCGCCCGGATCATCTGCGTCTGCTCGTCGTACAGCGCGATCGTCCCGGTCGTTACCTCGAAGATCGATCGGATCCGGTCCCCGACGAGGTCGACGATCGCATCGAAATCCAGCTGCTCTGCGAGCGCCGTCCCAATCTCGTTGATGACCGCCAGTTCGGCGTTTCGCTGGCGTGTCTCCTCGATGGCCCGTGCCCGGCTCAGCGCCGTGGCGATGTGCTGGCCGACGAAGGTCAGGAGGTCGAGGTCCGCCGGCTCGTAGGTTCGATCGGTGCGGTACGTCTGAACGGCGAGGACGCCGATCGTGTGGCCATCGGCGACGAGGGGGGTTCCCAACCATAGTTCGGACAGCGTGCCGCCGACTGCGTCCTTGTCGATCTCGCCCTTGGCGACGAGGTCGTCAAACGTCTCCCAGTCGAGGAACAGGGGCTTGCCCGTCCGAAGGACGTAGGCTGTCGCGCCCTTGAGGTCCTGCAGTGGCTCCCATTCGTTCGCGTCGGGTGGCTCCGTCTCCGCCTCGTCGAGGAAGAACGCAAAGTTGACTCGTTGGCGGGCTTCGTCGTAGAGGGCGATGACGAAGTTGTCGGCGTAGATGAGCTCGCCGACGATTTCGTGGATCGACGCGTAGAAGGACGGCATATCGCGCGCGGCGGCGGCTGTATCGGCGATGCGGTAGAGCGCGGCCTGGACGCTCTCGGATCTGGCGTGCTGCGCCTCACGCTCTTCGAGCTCGCCGATCCGGGCGCGCGCATCCGCCAGCTCCGTGGCTTCCCCGGCGGCCGGAGGCTCGTCGACGGTCACGCGAAAATGCACCCCTGACGATTGGCGCGCGCCTCCGATGGGTGGCGCGCTCGACACCTCAAGTATGCGCGACGAACGCTGGGTCGTGGTCAGCAGCTGCGGGATCGGCGATCTCGGTTCAAGGCTCCGCAGCGAGCCCATGCGCGTCGAGCAGCCTCGCGACCGCGGCGCGGCCCTCCGTCGCGATCTCCTCGGGCGACGCCGCCCAGTAGTCGGGGTTGAACGTCTCCAGGCTCCACGGCCCCTGGTACCCGCCGGCGCGCAGCATCGCGATCAGCTCAGCCAGGCGAATGACCCCGCGACCGGGCAGCAGGCGGTCGGCGTCCTCGATGTCGCGCGGCGGCTTCGCCGGAGCATCGTTCAGGTGGACCATCGCCACCCGGTCGATCGGAAATGCGTCGAGCGAGCCCGCGCCACTTGCATGCCAGTGGCACGAGTCGAGGACGAGATCCACGCCTGGCAGATCCGCGACCACCTGGCCTGCCAGCTGCGGCGTGTCGATCGGGCAGTCGGCGAAGCCCAGGAACTCGAACGCAACCCCGATCCCATCGCCCGCGGCCGCATCGCGGAGGATCGTCAGGCCGTCGCGCATCGCCTCGATCGCATGCTCGCGGTCGGCGCCCGCAGCCCGGGGCGGCACGACGAGGAGGTAGGCGGCTCCGAGGCGCCGGCAGATGTCGAGGCGCGGCTCCATTTCGGTGGCGAGGCGTCGGTGATCGAGTCCTCCCTCCGGGGTGAGTTGGAGCTGGATGCCGTTGAGGCTCCAGACCTCCGACGGCCGGACGATGTCGGCCGCCATCGCCACCTCCGCTGGGTCCGCCAGGAGCCGCTCCGCCCGAACCTCGACGCCGTCGTAGCCGGTCTCGCGGGCGATCTGCAGGTGCCGATCGGTCGGCGTCGTCATGATCGTGGCCCCGTTGAGATGGACCCCGCTCCCCAGCCTCTGAGCTGTACTCGCCGTCATCCGGTTGTCACTTCTCGCGGATG
>DATHGS010000576.1:0-3356 GCA_035490155.1 Candidatus Methylomirabilota bacterium
GCGATCGCCTACCTCCTGCTGATCCTCGTCTCGGTCGTGGCGACCGTCTACGTCGGCTTCGTCCGCCGACGGGTCACTGACCTCGCATGAGGAACCCGTTTGCCCGCCGTTCGGTCACGGATCTCTCCCCGCCGGCCAAGCTCGGCGCGTTCGTGGTGCTCCTGATCTGGGCGTTCGTCGTTCTGTTCCCGATCTACTGGCTCTTCGTGACGTCGTTCAAGACGCCCTACCAGGTGGACAAGGGCCCGTTCTACATCCCGTTCGTCGATTTCCAGCCGACCCTCGACGCCTGGCGGTACATCCTCGTCGAGCTCGGCAACGACACGCTTCGGCCGTATACGAACACGGTCATCGTGGGGCTGTCGAGCTCGGTGATTGCCCTCGTCCTAGGGTCGTTCGCGGCCTACGCGCTCGTCCGATTCACCTATCGCCCGCGGGTCGGGATCATCGGCCTGGGGATCGGTTCGGTGGCGTTCGCGTTCGTGGCGACGGCCCTGGGGGCGCCACTGGTCCTAGCCCTCGGCTCGGCGGTCGCCATCTTCGCGATCCTGGCCCAGGCGATCGGTCGGCGGTTCACCCGGGCGATGGGCAACAGCGACATCGCGTTCTGGCTCATCTCGCAGCGGATCCTGCCGCCGATCGCCATCGCGATCCCGCTCTACGTGCTGTACCAGCAGATTGGCCTGCTCGACAACATCATCGCGCTCATCATCACGTACGTGGCCGCGAACCTGCCGATCGTCGTCTGGCTGATGCGCGACTATTTCGCATCGCTGCCACGCGAGCTCGAGGAGTCCGCTGCCGTGGATGGGGCGTCGATCTATCGCATCGTCCGCTCGATCGTCCTCCCGATCTCGGTCCAGGGGCTGGTCGCGACGTTCCTGATCGTGCTCATCTTCGCCTGGAACGAGTTCCTCATCGCGCTCGTGCTCACGAGCGCGAACGCGCAGACGATGCCCCTCCAGGTGGCCGCCCAGAACGCGACGCGCGGGCCGCAGTGGTGGGCGATGTCCGTCCTGATCCTGATCATGATCGCGCCGGTCGTCATCATGGCGATCCTCCTCGAGCGATACATCACGAAGGGGATCCTCGTCGGCGCGCTGAAGGGCTGACACATGTCGACGATCACCGAGCTCGACGTCCTCGACATCCGCTTCCCGACCTCGCGCGACCTCGACGGGTCCGACGCGATGAACCCGGATCCGGACTATTCGGCGGCCTACGTCATCCTCCGGACCGACGCCACCGACGGGCTGACCGGTCACGGGCTGACGTTCACGATCGGTCGCGGTACCGAGGTCGTGGTCGCGGCGGTCCGGGCCCTCGCGCCGCTCGTTGTAGGGCGCTCGACGGACGAGCTGTTCCCGGCGATGGGCGCCTTCTGGCGATCGCTCGTCGGCGACAGCCAGCTGCGCTGGATCGGGCCCGAGAAGGGCGCGATCCACCTCGCGACCGCCGCGGTCGTCAACGCGGTCTGGGACCTGCGGGCGAAGCGGGCGGGCAAGCCGCTCTGGGAGCTGCTCACGACGATGACGCCCGCCGAGATCGTGGAGCTCGTCGACTTCCGCTACCTGACCGATGCGCTGACGCCAGCCGAGGCGCTCGCGATCCTCGAGGGACTCGCGCCGACGCGCGAGGTCCGCGTCGATGAGCTGCTGCGGGACGGGTATCCGGCCTACACGACGTCGGTGGGCTGGCTCGGGTATTCGGACGACAAGATCCGCATGCTCTGCCGGGAGGCGCTCGCCGAAGGCTGGACGCGGTTCAAGATGAAGGTCGGCGCGGACGTCGATGATGACATGCGACGGATCCGGATCGTCCGCGAGGAGATCGGGCCGGACATGATGCTGGCGGTCGACGCGAACCAGCGCTGGGACGTCGGCCAGGCGATCGACTGGATGGGCCGGCTCGCGCCGTTCGACCCGTACTGGATCGAGGAACCGACGAGCCCGGACGACATCCTTGGCCACGCGGCGATCGCCCGCGCCGTCGCCCCGATCCGGGTCGCGACGGGCGAGCATGTTCACAACCGGGTGATGTTCAAGCAGCTGTTCCAGGCCGACGCGATCGGCGTCTGCCAGATCGACGCATGCCGGCTGGGTGGGGTCAATGAGGTCGTCGCGGTGCTGCTGCTCGCGGCGAAGTTCGGCGTCCCGGTCTGCCCGCACGCCGGCGGTGTTGGGCTGTGCGAGCTCGTCCAGCACCTGGCCGCCTTCGACTACATCGCCGTCAGCGGCCAGCTCGACGGGCGGATGATCGAGTACGTCGACCATCTCCACGAGCACTTCGTGTCGCCGGTCATCATGCGCGGCGGTCACTACGTCATGCCGTCGGCCCCGGGGTACGGCGCGGAGATGTGGCCGGAATCGCTGCGGCGATTCGCCTATCCGGATGGACCGGAATGGTCTGAGTCGACGGCCACGGCCGCGGCCGCGATCGATCGCCCGTGAGGCGGTTCGGCCAAGTCATCCGCGTCCGACCCGATCGGATCGATGAGTACGAGCGCCTTCACGCGGCGCCCTGGCCCGGCGTTCTCGCCGCGATCCGTGCAGCCAACATCCAGAACTACTCGATCTATCGCCACGGTGAGCTGCTGTTCGCCTATCTCGAGTACGTCGGCGGGGACTTTCCGGCCGACATGGCGGCGATGGCTGCCGATCCGGTGATCCAGGAATGGTGGGCCCGAACCGACTCGATGCAGGAGCCCTTGCCGGAGCGTGCCCCGGGCGACTGGTGGCTGACGATCCCGGAGATCTTCCACACCGACTGAGCGTCGGCGGAGCCGGCGTTACGCTATCGGTGACCGTCGGCGAGAGGCTGACAGGCCCTGAGCTGCACAGGAGTGAGCGTGGCACGCTACGCGATCGGGGTCGACTTCGGGACGTCGAGGCCTGAGGAGGTCGTCGTCCGGCCCCGACCAGGTTCGTGACTACAGGCACGGCCGGCGACGCCGCCGATCTGCTGGTCCTCGAGAGCGGGGGCGCTCGCCTCGAGGTCGACTTCGCGGCGGGCGGCCGAATGGCCTCGCTGATCGTCGACGGGTCCGACCTGCTTGCCAGAACCGGCAGCGGCGCGCTCTACTGGGGCTGCTATCCGATGGTTCCATTTCCTGGCCGGATCCGCGACGGGACCTTCGTGTTCGACGGCCGGCGCATCGAGCTGCCGCGCAACCTGCCGCCGCACGCCATCCATGGCACGGTCATGGATCGGCCGTGGACGGTCGTCGACGACCAGACCATATCGATCGATCTCGGGCCGACCTGGCCGTTCGCCGGTCGCGTCACGCAGCGGTTCGCGCTCGGGGACGACGAGCTGCGCGTGTCGCTGACCCTCGAGGCGGAAGAGCCGATGCCGGG
>DATHGS010000577.1:0-5878 GCA_035490155.1 Candidatus Methylomirabilota bacterium
CGAGATCGCTGACGCGACGATCGCGATCATCGACGACCCCGAACTCACGTCGGACGATCTCTGCAAGTTCGTGCTGGGTCCGGACTTCCCGACTGGGGGGACGATCTTCCGGTTCGAGAAGCAGCGCAACATCCTGACCGGCGAGTGGGAGACGGTCGACGCGATCCGCCAGATGTACGCGCACGGCCGCGGCCGCGTCGTCATGCGCGCCCAGGTCGCCTTCGAGGAGGTCCGCGGCGACCGGATGGCGATCATCGTCACGGAGCTGCCATACCAGGTCAACAAGGCGTCGCTCCTCGAGAAGATCGCGGACCTCGTCAAGGACAAGCGGATCGACGGGATCAGCGACCTGCGCGACGAGTCGGACCGCGACGGGATGCGGATCTACATCGAGATCAAGCGCGACGCCAACCCCCACAAGGTGCTGAACAACCTGTTCAAGCACACGCCGATGCAGCTCACCTTCAACATGAATCTGCTGGCCCTCGTCGACGGCCAGCCGCAGACGCTGCCCCTCAAGTCGGTCCTCCAGCATCACGTCGACCACCGCCGCGAGATCGTCCGCCGCCGGACCGAATTCGACCTCGGCAAGGCACGCGCCCGGGCCCACATCCTCGAGGGCCTCAAGATCGCCCTCGACAATCTCGACGCCGTCATCCAGACGATCCGCGAATCAGCCGACGTCGAGCTGGCCCGCACGAACCTGATGCAGCGGTTCGAGCTGTCCGAGCTCCAGGCGCAGGCGATCCTCGACCTGCGGCTGGCCCGCCTGGCTGCCCTCGAGCGGAAGAAGATCGAGGACGAGTACCTCTCGGTCATCCAGCTCATCGCCGAGCTCGAGGACATCCTCGCCAACCCCCAGCGGGTCCTCTCGATCATCAAGGACGAGCTCACCGAGCTCAAGAAGAAGTACGCCGGCGAGCGCAGGACCAGGGTCGCCGACGACTCGAGTCGGGAGATGACCGACGAGGACCTGATCGCCGACGAGGACGTCGTCGTGACGATCTCCGGTCGCGGCTATATCAAGCGCCAGCCTGTCGCGACGTACCGTCGCCAGAATCGCGGGGGCAAGGGCATCATCGGCCACGTCACCCGCGAGGAGGATGCCGTCGAGCACCTCATCGTCGCGACCACCCACGACTGGGCGCTCTTCTTCACCAACCGCGGTCGCGTCTTCTCGGCCAAGGTCCACTCGATCCCTGATGCCAGCCGCCAGGCGAAGGGCATCCCGATCATCAACCTTCCGGGCGTCCAGGTCGAGTCCGGCGAGGTCCCGATGGCGACGATCACCCTCAAGGACTTCACCCCCGGCAGCTACCTGGTGCTGGCCACGCGACAGGGCAAGATCAAGAAGACGCCTCTCGAGCAGTTCGATCGAGTCCGCTCGACTGGCATCCGGGCGATCACGATCGACGACAGGGACGAGCTCGCCTGGGTCGACGTCTCGACCGGTGACGACGACGTGATCATCGCGACCGCCCAAGGCAAGCTGGCCAGATTCCACGAGGACGAGGTCCGCGCAATGGGTCGTGATGCGGCCGGCGTGATCGGGATCCGGCTCGCCCGCAAGGGCGATTCGGTCGTCGGGATGAGCGTCGTCCAACCCGACGCCGACCTCCTCGTCCTGAGCGAAACCGGCTATGGCAAGCGGGTCTCGCTGGGCGAATTCCGGGTCAAGCACCGCGGTGGGCAGGGCGTTCAGCTCATGTCGCTCGAGGGCAAGAAGACGGGCGATATCGCCGCCGTCCAGCAGGTCACGGAGCTGGACGAGGAGCTGCTCCTCATCAGCGCCCAGGGCCAGGTCATCCGGACCGAGACGAATTCGATCAACCGCTATTCGTCGTCGGCTCGCGGGGTCATCGTCATGCGCCTCGCCGAGGGCGACCGGGTGGTCGCGATCTCGGCCTTCCGGGCAGGGCTGGCGGACCCGGACGCCATCGGCGACAATGGCGCCCCCGAACCGGGCGGGATCGGTCCCGGAACGGGAAACGGCGCGTGACGGCGCCGTGGTGAGCCTCGGTCGGGAGGGCGGCGTGTACGCGGACCAGTTCGAGATCTACCACGGCAACTCGAACCCGGATCTCGCCCGGAAGATCTGTCGCTACCTCGGGGTGGAGCCGGGGAAGGCCGAGGTCTTCCAGTTCGCCAACGAGAACATCTTCGTCAAGATCCTCGACAACGTCCGCGAGAAGGACGTCTTCCTCGTTCAGCCGACCTGTCACCCGGTCAACCAGTCGATCATGGAACTGCTGATCATGATCGACGCGTTCAAGCGCGCCAGCGCCGGCCGGATCACCGCCGTGATCCCGTTCTACGCCTACGGTCGGTCGGACAAGAAGGACCAGCCCCGCGTCCCGATCACGGCTCGCCTGATCGCCGACATGGTGACCGTCGCAGGCGCCGATCGAGTTCTGGCGATGGACCTCCACCAGGGCCAGATCCAGGGTTTCTTCAACATCCCCGTCGACGAGCTGACCGCCGTCCACATGCTGTCGAACTACTTCGTGACCAAGCGTCTCCAGGACCTCGTCGTGGTCACGGATCTCGGCTTCGCCAAGCGCGCTCGGACGTTCGCGGAGCTTCTCGACGCGCCCCTCGCGGTCATCGAGAAGCGGCGGATCGGCAACCTCGACCGGGCCGAGCTGATGAACGTCATCGGCGACGTCCGCGGCAAGCGGGCGATCATCGTCGACGACGAGATCGACACGGCCGGCACGCTGACCGAGATCGTCCGGGCCCTCGAGCGCGAGAAGGTGTCCGAGATCTACGCCTGCGCCACCCACGGCGTGCTGAGCGGTCCGGCGGTCGAGAAGCTGCGGGACTCGAGCGTCCTCGAGGTCGTCCTGACCGACACCGTGCCCCTGCCGGCGATCAAGCGGCTGCCGAAGATCACGACCCTGTCGGTTGCCCCGCTCATCGGCGAGGCGATCAGGCGGATCCACCGCGGCGAGTCCGTCGGCGCCCTGTTCAGCAGCGAGGTCTCGTTCACCCAGGAGATGCTCCTCTGGGAGGACGGCCAGCAGCGTCGGCTCGATACCCGCGACGACCCGGAGCAGGGCGACGGCGATGGGTCTGACGGCGGTGCCGACGACACGGAGCCCGAACAACTGGCCCAATTCGCATCCGCCGTGCGGCCGAGAGACCGATGAGCCTCCAGCTCCATGGACCCGACGGCCGCGGCGGCCTGGAGCCGCGACCCGGAGACGAGCGGAACTGGCGGAGCCAGCTGCGGTCGTCTCGCTGGGGAGCATCGCGCCGCGGCGGGAAGCTGCCCGAGCTGTCGAACCCGGAGATGAACCCGACATCGACGGCCATGGCCGTCCTGTTCTGGCTCGGCCTGGCGGCGCTGACGTTCGTGCTGCTGGTGGTCGGTTACGGATCGGGCTTCTGGCGCTTCTGACGACGCGCCTCTGAGTCTCCTGCCGCACGGTCGGCCGATCGGGTGGCTCCCCGTATACTTCACCGGCTATGCGATTCCTTTCCCGTTTCGTCGACTCCAACGACCGTGAGCTCCATCACCTCCAACCCTTCATCGACGAGGCGAACGACCTCGAGCCAGAGATCCAGGCCCTCCCCGACGAGGAGATCCGCCAGCGCTTCCAGGTGATCCGCGAGGAGATCCGCGAGATCGCCGAGCCGGGCGAACCGTCCGAGGACGAGCTCCACCACCCGGACCTGGAGCGCCGCCGCGAGCTCGTCAAGGACCGTCGGAAGAAGGAGAACGCCCGGATCCAGGCCGCCCTGGACGACGTCCTGCCCGAGGTCTTTGCCATGGCCCGCGAGGCCATGCAGCGGACGCTCGGGATGCGCCATTTCGACGTCCAGCTGATGGGTGCAGCCGTCCTCCACCAGGGCAAGATCGCCGAGATGAAGACCGGCGAGGGCAAGACGTTCCTGCCCACGATGGCGGCGATCCTCAATTCGATGACCGGTCGCGGCGTCCACATCGTGACCCCGAACGATTACCTCGCCCGACGCGACCCCCAGTGGATGGGGCCCGTCTTCCACTTCCTCGGGGTGAGCCTCGGGATGATCACCCACGACGAGTCGTTCCTCTTCGAGCCGGGCTACCCGACGAGCGACGAGCGACTCATCAACCTTCGCCCGGTCAGCCGCCGCGAGGCCTACGCCGCCGACGTGACCTACGGCACGAACAACGAGTTCGGCTTCGACTACCTCCGCGACAACATGGTGGTCGAGCTCGATCAGCGGGTCCAGCGCGAGCGCAGCTTCGCGATCGTCGACGAGGTCGACAACATCCTCATCGACGAGGCCCGGACGCCGCTCATCATCAGCGGCCAGGCCGAGGAATCGGCCGACCTCTACTACACGTTCGCCCGCCTCGTCCCGAAGCTCAAGGGTCGACCCGAGGGCGAGGAGGAGGGTGGCGACTTCTTCGTCGACCTCAAGGATCGCGCCGTCTCCCCGACCGAAGAGGGCGTCGACAAGATGGAGGGGCTCCTCGGCGTCAAGAACATGTACGACGCCGATCCACGCCTCGCCCGCCACTTCGAGCAGGCGCTCCGCGCCCACGCGCTCTACCGGCGGGACAAGGATTACATCGTCAAGGACGGCGAGATCATCATCGTCGACGAGTTCACCGGTCGCCAGATGCCGGGTCGGCGCTGGTCGGAGGGACTCCACCAGGCGATCGAGGCAAAGGAGGGCCTGCGGGTCCAGCGGGAGAGCGTGACGCTCGCCACGATCACGTTCCAGAACTACTTCCGGCTCTACGACAAACTGGCCGGGATGACCGGCACCGCGATGACCGAGGCCGAGGAGTTCCACAAGATCTACGAGCTCGAGGTCGTCGCGATCCCGACCCACAAGGACATGATCCGGGTGGACGACGCGGATCTCGTGTTCCGCAACGAAGGCGGCAAGTTCAACGCCCTGATCGACGAGATCGTCGAGATGCAGGAAGAAGGACGGCCGGTTCTCGTCGGCACGGTGAGCGTCGAGAAGTCCGAAGTTCTCGCCACGATGCTCAAGCGGCGGGGCATCAAGCACGAGGTGCTCAACGCGAAGTTCCACGAGAAGGAGTCGGGGATCATCGCCCAGGCCGGACGAACGGGGGCGGTCACGATCGCCACGAACATGGCCGGCCGTGGCACCGACATCCTCCTCGGCGGCAATCCGGCCGGACTCGCGAGCGAGATCCTCCACAAGCGGGGCCTGAATCCGGCCGAAGTCGACAAGGCGACCTACGACGCGGCCCTCGCCGAGGCGAGGCAGGTCACCGACGAGGACCACGAACGGGTCGTCGCCGTTGGCGGTCTCCACATCATCGGCACCGAGCGGCACGACTCGCGCCGGATCGACAACCAGCTCCGCGGCCGCGCCGGCCGACAGGGCGACCCCGGCTCATCTCGCTTCTACCTGTCGCTCGAAGACGACCTGATGAAGCGCTTTGCCTCGGATCGCGTCGCGGGCCTGATGGAGCGACTCGGCCTCGAGGACGACGTCGCGATCGAATCGCGCATCGTGAGCAAGACAATCGAGAGCGCCCAGAGCAGGGTCGAGGGCTTCAACTTCGACATGCGCAAGCGCGTCGTCGAGTTCGACGACGTCATCAACCGCCAGCGCGAGACGATCTACGAAGAGCGCAACAAGGTCCTTCGCAACGAGGACCTGACCGAGACGGTCCAGGCATTCCTCGACGACGAGGTCCGATCGCTCGTCGAGATGCATCTCACTGCCGACAATCCCGACGACTGGGGCATGGAGGCGCTCGTCGCCGCGCTCCGGGCCATGGGCCTCGACGGCCAGGGCACGAGCGAGGACGAGCTCTGGGACCTCGGCAGCCGCGACGCCATTCTCGAGCATCTCCTCGACCTGGCCGACGGCACGTTGGCGGCCAAGGAGGCGGAGATCGGCG
>DATHGS010000578.1:0-2954 GCA_035490155.1 Candidatus Methylomirabilota bacterium
GTTCTGAAGGCCCCGCGGCGCAACCTCCGGACCTCGCGCCTTGGCGGCTACTATCGGGTTATGCCGGGTCCCCTCATTTCGTTGCTCACCGATTTTGGTGCGCGCGATCCTTCGGCGGCGATTCTTCACGGGGTCATCCTGTCGATCGCGCCGGAGGCGAGGATCGTCGACATCAGCCACGAGGTCCGGAAGTTCGCCGTCCGCGACGGGGCGCTCCTGCTGTGGTGCGCGCTGCCGTATCTCCCGGTCGGGGTTCACGTCGCGGTCGTCGATCCGGGCGTGGGGACCGCCCGACGGCCGATTGCCCTGCGAGTCGGACGGGGCGACGTGCTGATCGGGCCGGACAACGGGCTGTTGCTGGCCGGGGCGGAGCACCTCGGTGGGGTCAGCGAGGCGCGGCTGCTGGAATCCGAGGCCCATCGACTGCCAAAGGTCAGCACGAGCTTCCACGGTCGCGACATCTTCGCTCCGGCGGCGGCCCATCTCGCGGCTGGGACCGCCCTCGAGGCGCTCGGCCGGGCGTTCGATGCGACCGAGCTCGTCCAATCGCCGATCGCCGACGCGACCGTCGAGTCGGGAGCCCTGCGAAGCTCGATCGTCTACGTCGACACGTTCGGGAACGTCAAGCTGGCCGGGCTTCGGGGCGACCTGGAGGCAGCGATCGGACCGGTCGCGCCGGGCGATGCTCTCGAGCTGGCGTTTGCAGCTCACGCGGAACGGCCGGCCTGGGTCGAAACGGTCGGCTGGCGCGCCACGTTCGGCGAGGCCGAGCCGGGCCAGGTCCTGCTCTACGAGGATTCCTACGGCCGGATCTGTCTCGCCGAGAACCAGGGCGACGCGGCTGCCGACCTTGGCCTCCGTGACGACGATGAGGTCACCATCCGCCGAGCCTGACCGCCAGCGGGACCAATCCCGACCGATCTGGTTGGGGTTCGGGTACACTCCGCCGGCACATCGACGGGGATCTCGAGGAGGGCTCATCTCATGCGCAGCGCGCTCAACTCAACGGTCGTCCTGCTCATTGCCCTGATTGCCGCGGCCTGCAGCAGCGGCGGTGGGGCCAGCCCGTCGGCCAGCACGGCCGCGACCGCCCCGGCCGCGGCCACGGCGTCGGAGTCGACCGCGCCAAGCGTCGCCCCGAGCGCCACTCCGAACGCCTGTGCCAAGGACACGCTCACGACCGTGACCTCAGGCAAGTTCACGATCGGGACCGACAACCCGGCCTATCCGCCGTACTTCCAGATCCCCGCCAGCGGCAGCGCGACCAAGCCCTGGGAGCTCGGCGACCCGACCAACGGTGAGGGCTTCGAGAGCGCCTTCGCCTACGCCGTCGCCGACAAGCTCGGTTTCGCCAAGGCCGACGTCACCTGGATCGTCGTCCCGTTCGACAACTCGTTCGCGCCCGGCGCCAAGAAATTCGACATCGACGTCAACCAGGTCTCCTACAAGCCCGAGCGTGCCCAGGCGGTCGACCTGTCCGATGGCTACTACACGCTCAACCAGTCGATCGTGGCCCTCAAGGCGAACGCGCTCGCGTCGGCCAAGACGATCGCCGACCTGAAGGCCTACAAGTTCGGGGCGCAGGCCGGGACGACCAGCCTGGACACGATCAACAACGTGATCGCGCCGACGGCCGCGGCGAAGGTCTACAGCTCGAATGACGACGCGATCGCGGGTCTGAAGGCGAAGCAGATCGACGGCCTTGTCGTCGACCTGCCGACGGCCTTCTACGTGACCGCGGCCCAGGTCGACAACTCCGTCATCGTGGGGCAGTTCGCCCCGCCGACCGGGGCAGATGCAGAGCATTTCAGCGTCGTGCTGGCGAAGGGCAGCGCCCTGACCGACTGCGTCAACGCCGCCATCGCCGCGTTGAAGAGCGACGGAACGCTCGACTCGATCACCAAGGAGTGGCTGGCCGACAAGGCCAGCGCTCCGGTCATCCAGCCCTAGCCCGCGCCGGCCGCATCGCGGCCTGAATCATGTCGTTGACGGGAGGCCCGGTCGATACCGGCGAGCTGATCGGGCTCGCCGGCTCGGGCGGGCCTCGTCGTTCCCGCCGCCGGGTGCCTCCCGGAGAGGCCCTCCGCTCGAGCCTGATCGCGCTCGTCAGCACGATCGTCGTCTTCGGGCTGATCGCAGTCCTCGTGACGAACGCGCCGAACTGGCCGGACGTCCAGCATTCCTTCTTCAATGGCGAGATCTTCGCCCGGTCATTGCCGAAGCTCGTCGAGGCGTTTGGGACGAACGTCGCCCTCTTCATGTTTGCCGAGATTCTCATCCTCGCGCTCGGCCTCGTGCTCGCGATCTTGCGTGGGCTGCCGGGTCCGGTCTTCTTTCCAATTCGGCTGCTGGCGACGGTCTACGTCGACCTGTTCCGGGCGGTTCCAGGCATCCTCGTCATCTACCTCCTCGGCTTCGGCATCCCCGGCCTCGGGATCGCCGGCGTGCCCGACGACCTGTTCTTCTGGGGCGCCGTCTCGCTCGTGCTCGTCTACTCGGCGTACGTGTCCGAGGTCTATCGGGCCGGGATCGAGTCGGTCCATTGGAGCCAGGATGCGGCGGCGCGCTCGCTCGGGTTGAGCCGGGTCCAGGCGCTCCGCTACGTCATCGTCCCGCAGGCCGTGCGGCGAGTGATCCCACCGTTGCTGAACGACTTCATCGGCCTCCAGAAGGACACCGTCCTGGTCTCGGTGATCGGCCTCGTCGAGATCTTCCGGGAAGGCCAGATCCTGAAGTCGGCGGCCTTCAACTTCACGCCGTTCGTGGCGATCGCCCTCATTTTCGTCGTCGTCACGATCCCGCTCGCCAGGTTCACCGACTGGCTCGTCGCCCGCGAACGCGGCCGGCAGGTCGCTGGCGGCGGCCGATGAGCGACCTCACGCCCGCCCTCCACATCGAGGGGCTCCACAAGTCGTTCGGCGCGCTCGAGGTCCTGCGGGGCATCGATCTCGAGG
>DATHGS010000579.1:0-14316 GCA_035490155.1 Candidatus Methylomirabilota bacterium
CTCGGAGGCGCGACTCCCAGAACGACAGGGCGTGCGAGTTCAGCCTGTCCCACGGGCCGTTCCAGACCTCAACGGCGTGGAAGGATCGGATGTCGTGATACTCCCACGGCGGCCCGAACGGCTTCGGGTGGTTGACGCTGACGAAGGCGCCCGCCTCTGCGGCCGAGGCCATCGCTCGCTCGACGGCCGGTCCGTCTGGATTCCGGAATTCCCACCATCGGTCGGTGCCCCAGGCGTTCCAGTGGCCGCCATACGTGGTGACCTCGATCCCCGGAATGACGATCGGCAAGCCACCTCCGCCTGGTCCGTATTCCGCGTGATGGGCGACGTTGTTGTGGTCGGTCACGCCGAGGAAGTCGAGACCGGCCTCGGCTGCGGCGAGGAGCATTTCGCTGGGCCACGAATCGCCGTCGGAGTACCGGGTGTGACAGTGGAGGTCGCCGCGGACCCAGCCGTCCCGAGCCGCAGCAAGCGTCGGACGATCCGGATCACCTGAGCGTACGAGGTCGCGCTCGAACGGCGGAATCTCCGGATTCAGCCGGATCTCGACCTGCCACTCGCAGCCGCGTGGACCAACCTTGTACGGCCCGAGCAGGACGTGCCATGTCCCGGGCGGCATGGGACCGGACGCATACGGGGGCGTGGCCCAGTCCTCGCCCACGACGAACTGGTCCTTGTTGCTGCCGCTCCAGCCGCGGAAGCCCGCACTGCCAGGTTCTGCGCCGCGAGGGTCGAACAGCCCGATATCGAGCGTGTTGCCACCGCTCAGCAGGGGGTCGGAATCGATTCGATCCGAGTACGCATAGCGGATCTCCAGCTGGCGACAGCCGGACGGAACGTCGAACGGCACGAGCGCATAACGCATCTTGTCGGCCAACCCGAAGCGACCCGTCAGCACGATGTCGGGCCGGCCGTGCGAAGGCCCCCGCGTCACTGGAGGTCGCCGCTCAATGAATCGCGAGACCGGTCGATGCGTCGAAGAGTCGGACGGCCCTCGGGTGGGCTCGGAGCCCGACAGTGCTGCCGGCCTCGGGTCGGACGTCCGGCGCGGCCCGGACCTTCAGGGCCTCATCACCTACGCGCAGGTCGATGATCACCTCGCTACCGAACGGCTCGACGGCGATGACTTCGGCCGGATGGCCGCCGGCCGCGATCTCGATGCCTTCAGGCCGCAGGCCGACGATCAGCTGGCCATCGCCCGTCGCCTGGCCCTGCGATCGGCTTCCCGTCGGTGCCGCCAGCCGCCACCCGCCGCCGACAACGACCTCGTCGGCGTCGCGCGTTGCCTTCAGGAGGTTCATCGGCGGCGAACCGATGAACTCGGCGACGAACACGTTTGCCGGATGGTCGTAAACCGCGTCTGGCGTCCCGACCTGCTGGAGCTCGCCGGCGTTGAGGACGGCGATCCGGTTGGCGAGGCTCATCGCCTCCGCCTGGTCGTGCGTGACGAAGACCATCGTCGTCCCGAGCTCACGCTGGAGCGTCTTGAGCTCCGTGCGCGTGTGGACGCGCAGCTTTGCGTCGAGGTTCGACAGGGGTTCGTCCATGAGGAAGACCCGCGGCTCTCGGACGATCGCCCGGGCAAGGGCAACCCGCTGCTGCTCGCCGCCCGACAGCTGTGCCGGTCGTCGCGGCAGCAGATGGCCGATCCCGAGCATGTCGGCGACACGCTCTACCTTTCGATCCTGCTCCGCGCGCGAGAGTCCGCGCACCTTGAGCGGATAGCGGATGTTCTCCTGTGCCGACAGGTGCGGATACAACGCATAGCTCTGGAAGACGAGAGCGACGTCGCGGTCCTTCGGCTCGAGCCCGACGACGCTCTTGCCGCCGATCCGGATGTCGCCACGATCCGGTTCCTCGAGACCGGCCAGCATTCGAAGCGCCGTGGTCTTGCCGCAGCCGGATGGCCCCAGGAGCACCAGCAGCTCCCGGTCGTCGATGTCGAGCGAAAGGCCGCGAACCGCCGCCTTGTCGTCGGCCTGGGCAGCGAACTGCTTCCAGACGTCGTCGTATTCGACGCCGGCCATCCTTACAGACCCCGCGTGCTGTTCATCAGTCCGCGGACCATGAGCCGCCGGGCGCCGAAGAAGACGACCATGACCGGGAGCAGATAGAGCACACCCATCGCTGCTATCACGCCGTACTGGACCTCCGTGTAGCCGCCCTGCGTCCGCATGGCCTCATAGAACGCCAGCGGCACCGTCTTGAGGTCCTGCTGGTCGATGAGGATGACGACCATCAGGACCTCGGACCAGGCGGCCAGGAACGCCAGCCCCGCAGCGATCCCCAGCCCGGGCCGGGCGAGAGGTAGGACGATCTCGACGAGAGCCCGGAACTTCGAGCGGCCATCCAGCCAGGCGGCCTCCTCGAGGTGGCGGGGGATCGAATCGAAGAAGCCCTTCATCAGCCAGATGAGGAACGGCAGCTCGATCGCGGCGTGGATGAGGATCAATCCCAGGTAGCTGTTGCGGAGTCCCAGCTGCCTTGCCAGGCCGTAGATGGGGACCATCGTCGCGGAGATCGGCATCGTCTGGAGCAGGAGGACGGCGTACGTGATCCAGTCCTTGCGACGGAGATCGAGTCTCGACAGCGAGTAGCCCGCGAGGGCGACTGCGATGACCACGAGGATCATCGTGGCGATCGCGACGAACAGGCTGTTCAGCAGCACCCGGCCGAAGTCGTGCTCGGTGAAGAGGCGGACGAAATTCATGATCGTCGGGACGACGGGCCACTGGATGTAGGCGCTGGCCTTCTCGTCGAATGCCGCGCTGAGCAACCACAGGAACGGGACGAGGAAGAAGCCGCAGACCACGAGGAATACGAGGTGGACGGCGATCCATTCGAGCGGACCGGCTTTCTTCTTCGGTCGGCGGATCAGCGGGGCTTCGGCTGCCGCCGACGCGGCCGAGTCCACGACACCGGTGGCCGGGGTCGCCGTCATGCCCGCGCCCTCGACCAGCGCAGGAACACGATCGCGAACCCGAGGTTGAGGGCGAGCATCACGACGGCGATCGTCGAACCGTAGCCGACGGCGTGCGCCTGGAACGCCTGGTGATAGGCGTAGAGGGCGATCACCTCCGTCTGGAGCGCCGGGCCACCGTTCGTGAGTGCCTGGATGAGGATGAACGTCCCGAATGTCGCCATGGTCACCGACAGGAGCGTCAGCGCGGCGATCGGGCGGAGCAGCGGGAGGGTGTGGTCCCAGAACCGGCGGAACGCGTTTGCCCCGTCGACTCGGGCCGCCTCGTAGATGTCGGAAGGAATCGTCCGTAGCGCGCCGAGGAAGATCAGCATCGTGAATGCCGTTCCACGCCAGATGTTGGCGATGATCACGGCGAGCATCGGCCCGGAGCCGAACCAGTCCACCGGTCCCAGGCCGATGTGACTGAGCCCAACGTTGAGCGACCCGTTGTAGAAGTCGAACATCGCGACCCACAGGAAGCCCGCGATGATCGTGGGGTTGACCCACGCCAACAGGACCGCGGCGTAGACGAGGTTCGTGGCGAGGAAGCCGCGCCGCTCGGCGTAATCGAGGAGCAGGGCGAGTGCCAGGCCCAGGACGAACTGGCCGATGATCGCCGAGCCGATCACGAAGATGACCGAGTTGAGGATGACCCGGGCGAAGTCCGGGTCGCTGAACAGGCGGGCGTAGTTGTCGAGCCCCACGAACCGCGGGTTGGCGGCGTCGATGCCAACCAGCGCGCGGTTCGTGAAGCTCGAGCCGAGGGCCCAGAGCGCCGGGCCCACGAAGAACAGGGCAAGCAGGAACGCGGCGGGGCTGAGCCCCGCCAGGTACAGCCGATTGCGCCGGAACGAGGTCCGGCGACCGGCGGTCACTAGAGGGAGGTGACCTTGTCGGCGCCGACGGCCTGCTTCAGGTCGTCCGTGTAGCGCTTGGCGCCCTCATCGGCGCCCACCTCGCCAGCGGCGACCCGGGCGGTTGCCGTCTGGATGGCCTGGATGACCTTCTGGTAATCCGGCGACGGGGCCGTGAACTTGGCCTTCGCAAGGGCCGCGGTCGAGTCGACGAGGTACTTGCTGGACTTGAACTCCGCGACGTCCGCGGCATCGGCACGGGCCACCGGATGGGGATCCTCGGCGTTCAGCTTGCCGACGATATCGGCTGAGTTGACAGCCTTGATGAACTCCCAGGCGGCCTGCTTGTTCTTGCTCTTCGCGGTGATGTACCAGCAGGTGCCGGGGCCGCCGATGGTGAACGACGGGCCGCCGCTCTCCGTTGGATGGAGGAGGTAGCCGACGTTCTGCTCGGTCGCGGCCTTGTCCGCGGCGGCCCAGCCGCCGTAGACCCAGCCACCCTCGAACAGGAGAGCGAGCCCCCCGTTGCCGAGCTTCTCGCGCATTGCCGTCCACGGCTTCGTCGCCGTGATGATCTCCTTCGGGCTGAGGCCGTCGCCGTAGGCCTTGGCGTAGTAAGCCATGACCTTCTTCGTCGCCGGGCTGTCACCGATCCACTTCCCCGACTGATCCTGGAGCTCGCCGCCGTAGGCCCAGAGGAGCGGCACGAAGGCGTGGTCCGCCGTGCCGCTGGAGCCGGCCGGGCCGGCGTACAGGGCATAGGGCAGCACGCCAGCGTCCTTGGACTTGACTGCCGCAGCGGCATCGAGGATGCCCTGGACGTTGGCCGGCTGCCAGTCGGCCGGGAGGCCGGCCTTCTGGAGGTCGTCCTTGCGGTAGTAGAGCCAGCGCATGTCGAGGCCGTACGGGATCGCCCACGTCTTGCCGTTGTATGAGACGCCGCCCTTAACGGCGTCGGGATACTGCTTCCAGTCTTCCCATGCGGCGAGATAGGCGTCGAGCGGCTCGATGTAACCCGCGTCGGACAGCTCGCCGATGAGGCTGCCCCCGACGTGGATCACGTCGGGAACGTCGCCGCTGTCGAGGCGCAGCAGGAGCTTCGTGTAGAAGTCGTCGTCGCCGATCTTCTGGAGGTCGATCTTGACGTCGACGCCCGAGTATTGCTGCTTGAGGGCGGCAGCCGCCTGCTCGACGTATTTCGGCTTGAACCCCGCCTCGTCGGGATAGGTCACGTTCACAGTCCCGGAAATGGCTCCGCCGCTGGCCCCACCCGGGGGCGCGCTCGCACCGGTGGTCGGCGCGCCACTGCCGATGCTCGAGGGGCTGCAGGCGACCACGACGCTCGATGCGACGGCGACCTGCAGGAAGCGCCGACGCGACATGATCTGACGAACGACCTCGTCCATGTGAACCTCCTCCATGTGTTGCGGGCCAGCGGCCGCAGTTCGCTGATGTGGGCGATTGGACAGACCGTCCCGGTCGCCCCATTGGCTCGTGCCGTCGCGGTTCATTACGCCATCCTTCAGACCTCCTGGAGCCAGTCCATCGGCGCCTCCGTTGCAGCAAGAGCGACGCGAAAGGCCACCGCCGTGAGCCCCTTCTGGCGCGGGGCGGGCTGCGCCAACGAGAGCGACGCGTAGGCGGTGGCGAGGCTGAGACATTCCCCGACCGGTCGGCCGAGGAGGTCCGCCCAGATGAACGCCGCGGTGAACAGGTCGCCGGCCCCGACCGTGTCGAAGGCATCCGTAAAGATCGCCGCCGCCTCGAGGACCTGACCGTCGGGCATCGCGGCCGCCGCGCCATTCCCGCCTCGTGTCACGACCACCGGGCAGCCGCGCGCCGCGAGTTGGGCCGCGGCCTCCAACGGGTCCGACAGCCCGGTGAGATGCCGTGCTTCCCGCTCGTTCAGGATCAGCGTGCGGAGGTCGGTCAACGGCGTCGGACCGTCATCGAGAAGGATCGCCACCTGCGGATCGCCGACGACGCCGTAGATCCAGGGCTCGTCCGGCATCCGGCCCGGAAGTGGCAGGTTGACGACGAGCGCGCGGGGGGACATCGCCGCGATCGCGTCGAGGTCGACGACCGCGTCTGACTGCACCGTCACGAAGGCGCGATCGCCGTCGATCGGCAGGGCCACCGACAGGGATGTCGAATCGGTCGGCTCGCCGATCCACGGGATGCCGGCCTCCGCCATGAGCTCCTGGAGCAAGCGCCCTGCCGGGTCGATCCCGACTGGGGAGCAAACCACGGAATTGAGGCCGAGCTGTCGCAGGGCAAAGGCGACATTGGCCATGGCTCCCGGGACCGTGACGACCTCGGATGCGAGGACCTCCTCGCCAGCCCGCGGAATCCGCGGCAGACCACGAAAGACAATGTCGAGGAAGGGTGGACCGGCACAAACCACGTCGACGGTCACCGGAGCGTCTCGGCGAGCTGCGGCTGCGCGATCAAGTGCCGCTCAAGGATCCGCCCGGCAACCTCGGTCGACAGCACCAGCGGGTGCATTGCAAGCGCCTGAACCGCCATCTGGCGCGATCCGGACAGGGCGGCCTCCATTGCCATTCGCTCCGCCGCGCGGACCGAACCAACGAGCTCGCTCGCCTCCAATGGCACCGCCCCGATCGCGACAGGGACCACGCCCCCGCGCCCGACGACGCAGGGGACCTCGACGACCGCATCCGCATCGAGGAACGGAAGGCTTGATCGGTTCGCGACATTGAGGATCAGAATCGTCGTTCCGTCGCCGGTCAGGGCGTCCACGAGATCGAGCGCCAATCCACCGTAGCCGCCGGGTTCCCGGGCGGCCGCAACGCTGCTGAGATCGTCGTCGCGGCCGCTCCAGGCCTCTTCCATGTAGCGCCGCTCGCGCTCCTCGATCGTCGTCTTCCAGTCCCTGAGCGCCTTGTCGGGTGGGCCGTCACCGGCGTAGAACGCATCCTGTTGAAGCTGGAGGAATTCGGCCCTGACCCGGCCCGAGCGCATCCCGGCGAGGGCTTCAGGCGCGAAGTCGTAGTAGTACAGGTATTCGTTCGGGATCATCCCGACGGTGCGCAACCGCTCAGGGCCGAACAGGCGCCCCTCCTCGAAGGAGGTGAGGCACTTCTCGTCCGCCAGGAGACCTGGCAGGAGGTCTCGCCCGCGGTCGAGCACGGACCGCAGCCAACCGAGGTGGTTGATGCCGAAATAGTCGAACCAGAGCTCGTCAGCTTCCCGATCGAGGGCCGTCGCAACCCGGCTGCACAGAGCCTGTGGCGCATCGCAGATCCCGATCGCTCGATCGCCGAGGACCCGTCGCGCTGCTTCGGTGACCAGGCCAACTGGATTGGTGAAGTTGATGAATATCGCCCCAGGAGCGCGTCGAGATACGACCTCGGCGATCCTCGTGATCTCCGGCACCGTGCGCAGGGCAAATGTGATTCCGCCGGCACCGGTCGTCTCCTGACCGATCACACCCTCGGCGAGCGCTGCCGTCTCGTCGAGGACGCGACCGGCGATCCCGCCGACCCGGATGGCGCAGTAGACGAAATCCGCGCCGTCGACCGCCTCTTCAAGTCGGGTGGTCACCCGCAGCGACACGCTGCGACCCAACTCGACACTCAACCCGGCGATGACCGCTGCGATCCGGTCCAGGCGGCCCTGATCGAGGTCATACAATACGACCTCGTCGAAGCGGGTTTGTGTCTGACCTTCGGCCAGCGCTCGATAGATGGCAGGGGTGCGAAATCCGCCGCCGCCGAGCACCGCCAGCTTCATGCGAAGATTGAACCAAGAATGAACCAGTCCTGTCAACCGAATTCGCGCGGCGCCCGGCGAACCGACGCGGCTGGCCGCGATCTCGCGTATGTCCGCGTGATGCGTCGACTAGAGACCGACATTGCTACCGGACGATTGACACCCGGTGAGCGTTTGGCTCCGGAGCGACAACTCGGGGCACGCCTGGACGTCGCCCGGAACACCCTGCGGCGGGCGCTCACCGATCTGGCGGCGCGGGGCCTGCTCGTATCCCGAGATCGTTCCGGATGGTTCGTGAAGGGCGGGCCCGTCACGATCGAGACGATCAGTGGTCCCCAGGGGCTCACGGACTGGGCCGCGATCCACGGCCTGGCGGTGTCATCGACCGTGTGCCAGGCGCGGATCCGTCCGGCTTTCGAGACCGAAGCCCGGGCGTTGCGCATCCCGATGGACAGCAATGTCTTCGAGCTCGAGCGTGTCCGGATCGTCGAAGGTGCGCCGCTGTCCCTGGATCTGTCGGTCCTGGTCCCGTCGCTGGCCGACTCGCTCGCACAGGTCGATTTTTCGAATGCATCGCTCTACCAGACGCTTCGATCCGCGAATGCGATCAAGCCATCGCGGGCCGAATGCATGCTCAGAGCGGTGATCGCCGATCGACGCTCCGCCGAGCTGCTCGAGCTGAGCGACGGGGATCCTCTCCTCGAGCTATCCGAGACGGTGTTCGATCAGTACGGCGAACCGTTCGAATTCGCGCGACACCTCAACCGCGGGGATCGCTACGCGTTCCGGACGACGATCCTGGCCGGCGGGGTCTGGGAGGGGTCCGCGGGCTGACGGTCTGATGGTCATCCCGACGCGCCATGAGGGATCGTCGCCGGTCAACGCGCCGTTGTATTGTGTACCGTGGGTTTCGGAATAGAAGGAGTTGATCGTCCGCGGCCGCTTGAGGGAGTCGGCGACGCAATGAACCGAAAGATCAGCCTCGAGCCGGGCGGCGGCCGACGGAGCAGCCGAGACCGGATCAGAGGTCTTTGGCTCGGCATCGGACTCGGGTTGCTCGCGGTGGTCGCCGGCGAGGTTGCGGCCCGCCTCGGCGTCCCGTCACCGAACCGGACGAATGTCCTCTTCGTCGTCATCGGGTTCGCCGCCCTGTATCGCGGCAGCCGCGCCGGCCTCTTCGTGGCCGTCGTCGCCTGGCTCTATCAAGTCCTGACCATCAACCTCCCGGGCCTTCCGTTCGCCTACAGCGATGAGGGTCGGCTGCGCCTCTTCGTGACAGCCCTGGCGATGCCCGGCGTGGCGCTTGCTCTCGGTGCCTTCCATGACACCCTCGAGCGCGTCAGGCGATCGGAAGCGGCCGAGCGCGAGACAGGCGAAACACTCGCCGTCATCGTCGGCGCGGCCCCGGCCGCCGTCATCACCGCGGACGCAGACGGCCGGGTGAGGCTGTGGAACCCGGCCGCCGAGCAGATGTTCGGCTGGACAGCGGCCGAGGTCGTCGGAAAGCCGGCGCCGATCGTGCCGCCGGACCGTTCGGATGAGGATCGGGCCGCCCGCGATGGGGCACTCGCCGGTGATCCGGCTCGCGACCTGCGAACGGTCCGGCTCACCAGGGATGGGCGCGCCCTCGACGTCAGCCTCTCGATCGCCACGATCCGCGACCGGCGTGGGGTACGGAGGGGCACGGTCGATACGCTGGTGGACATCACCGACCAGAACCGTCGGGAGGCACAGCGTGTCGGCGCGCAGCGGGCCGAATTGCTCGGGCACCTGACGGCCGGCGTGGCCCATGACTTTGCCAACATCCTCGCCGCGGTGTCGGGCTTTCGCGCCCTGGTCTCAGAGGCGCTTCCCGAAACACACAGCGTCCAGGCGGACCTCGCGGCCATCGACCAGGCCGTCGACCGCGGTGTCGCACTGACCCGCCAGCTGCTTGCCTACGGCCGACAACAGCCGCAATCGCTCCAGTCCGTCAACATCGGTGACGTCGTCGTCGGCGTGCACCCGATGCTGCAACAGCTGCTCCGACCGCGGTGCGTGCTGGAACACCGCCTCGCGGATGACCTCGGCCTCGTGCGGGCCGACCCAGGCCAGCTCGAGCAGGTGATCGCCAACCTCGTGCTCAACGCTCGCGACGCGATGCCGGCGGGCGGGCGCGTCACGATCACGACCGCGAATCTCGAGCGCGACGAAGCGTTTGTCCGAGGGCACCCCGGATCGGTGCCCGGCCGGTACGTGTCCCTGTCGGTCGAGGACGCGGGCGGCGGGATCGACCCGGAGATCGTTGAGCGCATCTTCGAGCCCTATTTCACGACCAAGGAACAAGGGACGGGCCTGGGGCTGGCCACGGTCTACGGGATCGTCAAGCAATCCGGCGGGTACGTCAGTGTGAGGAGCGAGCCGGGACAGGGCTCCGCGTTCGTCGTGGACCTTCCGAGGATCGACGCGGCCTAGATTGACGTCGCAGCCGTACGGTGTAAAGTGCGGAGGATGACGACGCACACGACCACCCGATCGCAGCCCCGCGTCCCGTTGAGCCGGGATCGGGTGCTGAAAACAGCCCTCAGGCTTGCCGATCAGGGCGGGCTGGAGTCTCTGAGCATGCGCAAGCTCGGCCAGGAACTCGGGGTCGAGGCGATGGCGGTCTACTACCACCTCGCCGACAAGGACGAGGTCCTCGATGGCATCGTCGATCTCGTCTTCGGCGAGATCGATCTGCCCGTCGCCGGAGCCGACTGGAAGACTGCCATGCGTCAACGGGCGATCTCGCTCCGTGACGTCCTGGCCCGCCACCGCTGGGCCATCGGGATGATGGAGTCGCGCCGCAACCCCGGCCCGGCGAACCTGCGACACCACGATGCGGTCATCGGCAATCTTGGCGCGGCTGGCTTCGACATGGAAATGGTCGCGCACGCCTACTCGCTCCTGGACGGTTACATCTACGGCTTCGCCCTGACGAAGATGAACCTCCCGTTCGAAAGCGGTGACGATGTCGCCGGGCTGGCCCAGGACATGCTCGAGCCGTTTCCCCTCGGCGAGTATCCCAACCTCGTCGCGTTCATCACCGAGCACGCCACGAAGCCCGGCTACGATTTCGGGGACGAGTTTGAGTACGGCCTCGATGTCATCCTGGACGGCCTCGAGAGGCTGCGGGGTACCGGCCCGACAGCCGCCGGGGCTTGACCGAGTCGCCCGACTCGGAATCGGTCAGCGCGGTTTGCCGCTTTCGACCCAGCGCCGGAAGAGGTCCACCTGGGCCGGAGGCCAGGCGCCGTAACAGGGCATGGTCCCGGCCTGCAGGCGGGCGAGGATGGCCTCGGCGTTCTCGCTGACGTCGCCGTGTGACCAGAGGTCAAAGGCGAATTCCATCGATCCGCGGTCGCGTTCGCTGAACAGGGGCTTGACGTGGGTCTCGAAGCTCAGAGGCTCGTCGGCGTTGGCGTTCACGCTCGCTCCTTTGGTGCCAGCCATAAGAGGCGGGAGAAATAGATGCGTGGACCTGATGGGAGCGGCGTCGCCACCATGAGCACCGTCGAGCAGCTCGGGCACCGCAGGACATCCCCCGGGCCGCTTCGATAGACGATGAGCTCGGCCATGACGTGCTCGGACCCGCAGCTGGCGCAGCAGCCGCGTGCGTCGGTCATCTCGCGCCCGAAGGCGTCCATCAGGAGGCCGCCCATCGCATTGCCGTCGACGTGGTTGTCGCTGGTCATCGCTAACCTCCCGTCGGGCCGAAGCGCTCGGTCCTGATGTCTTGTGGCTTGTGGCCGAGCTCAACGAGAGAGTTGGCCACCGCCTCGACAAAGCCAGTCGGGCCGCAGACATAGCAGCGCGGCTTGTCGCTGGCCGGCCAGGCGACCTCGGCCAGCATCTCTCGATCGACGCGCCGTCGATACCCCGACCAGCCCGGCGGCTGGGCCCTCGTGAATGTCTGGATCACCTCGACGCCGGCCTGGTCCGTGTCGATCGTGCCGAGCTCGCCGCTGTAGATGACCTCATCGGGCGAGCGTGACGACACGAGCAGGCGGACGGGGACGTGGCCGCCGCCGCCGATCCGGGCACGAACCATCGCCATCAGCGGCACCAGCCCGCTGCCGCCGGCCGCCAGGAACAGCGGCCCGCCGTCGCTCGGCTGCCAGACGAAGTAGCCGCCGATCGGGCCTCGGAGCTCGAGCTTGTCGCCGATCTTGAGCTCGTCGACGAGGTACGGCGAAACCTCCCCGTCATCGATCCGCTCGACGGTGATCGTGACGCGACGGTCGTCGGCCGGCGTCGCGATCGAGTAGCTCCGCTCGGCCTGGTAGCCATCGTCGGCCGTGAGGCGGACGTCGACGTGCTGGCCCGGTTGATGACCGGGCCAGTCCGGCACGTCGAGGACGAGGCTCCGGACCTGGGGCGTCTCGTCGATTCGATCGACGAGGTCCGCGACCTGCCAGGTCAGTCGCCCGCGTAGCGCTGCTCTCGCCACGGGTCACCGTAGTTGTTGTAGCCGTAGCCCTCCCAGAAGCCGGGCTCGTCCTCGTCCCGAAGCTCGAGGCCGCTGACCCACTTGGCGCTCTTCCAGAAGTAGAGGTGCGGCACGAGCAGACGGGCCGGCCCGCCGTGCTCGGGCTCGAGCGGTTCGCCACCGAACGCATAGGCGACCCACGCCTTGCCGCCCGTCACGTCCTCGAGGGGCAGGTTCGTCGTGTAGCCGCCATACGAATGAGCCATGACGAACTCGGCGGCCGTCGGGACGTCTTTCAGGAGCGTGTCGACCGATACGCCCTTCCAGGCAGTGTCGAGCTTGGTCCACTTCGTGACGCAGTGGATGTCGACGGTCACGTCCTCGGCGGGCAGGGCCATGAGCTCCTGCCACGACCACGAGAGCGGCTTGTCGACCTGCCCGCTGACCGTGAAGCGCCACTTGTCGAGCGGGATGTTCGGCGTCGGCCCCGCTGACAGGACCGGGAAGTCGCGGGTGACGTACTGACCCGGCGGGACACGGCCTGCCTCGGCGTCGACCTTGGGTCGCCCGCGAAACCCTCTCGAAATGAAGCCCATGGCCTCTCCGTCGAACGAGGGGACTGCAATCCGACTTGCAGACGCACCGTACGTCAAGCCTGAGCCGATATGCAAGCTAGCGGCAGATGTGTTCCCCTAACGAGAGGTCCCGCGCGAGGAGTCGACCGGCGATGAGGGCGACGGAGCCGTCGGATGTGTCGTAGGCCGTGATCGAGGCGCCGAACTCCGGCGCCGGATCGCCCGCGGCGCTCGGCCCACCATCCGCCGCTGCGTAGACGTGTCGGCCGTCATCGCTGACGGCGATCGACGTGAGATTCGCCTGCGGCGCCCAGTGGCCCAGCGGAGCGAGGGTCGACGCGTCGAACGCATACACCCCGGCGGAGTCTCCGGAGCTCGCGGGGTCCGGCGACGAGATCCCAAGCGTGTAGACGCGCGTCCCATCGGCGCTGACCACGATGAGGTCGTCCAACGGGTTCGTCCGACCGCTCTTGTTCGGACGCTGCGGCTCCCCAACGCTCAGCTTGCCGCTCCGGAGGTCGAGTCGCGAGAGGACGGTATCGAACGGATTCCAGGAATAGAAGGCGTCGCCCGAGGACGGCGCAAGAGTACCTCCGCCGAAACCGGCAAGGCTGCCGGGGAACTCGGTCGCGCTCGCCTGGCGACCGTCCGCGGCGATCCGCCTCACGGCCAGCGCACCGGTCTGCGACCAGCACGTTGCGTAGTACACCGCCCCGTCGGTCGACGATGCGGCGTCGACAAACCCCGCGTCGGTTTCGAGGCAGGAGTCGTTCGTCGTGGAACCAGCGTCGGCCAGGGCACCGATCGATCGCCCATCGAACGACGCCAGCCAGTGATCGGTGCCCGAGCTCGTCGTGCGACTCGGATCATCGACGAACCACTGGCTTGCGAGGAGGATGCGGTCGCCCGCGGGCGAGAGGCGCACGACGGGTGCGAACCGATTCCGCGGTCGGCCATCGCTGACGACGGACTCATCGAGCAGGATGTCCGTTGAGGCGACGGTCGCGAGGGTGTCGAGGTCGATCACGTCGGCACCGATCCGCCAACCGGCCGCACCGTCGCGGTGAACCCATCCGACGAGGGCGAACCGGCCGTCGGGCGAGGCCGTTACCTCGACACCGGCACGCCCCGGCTGCATGGCATCGGATTCGCGCGGATCCAGGGTGCCCACGATGTCCCTGATGGGCTTCGGCGCGCCCACGACGCCGTTCGCGTCGACGGTCTCGGCGAACAGTCGGATCACGTTCTGGCCATCGCCACAGATGCAGACCCAGCCACCACCCGGTCTTGCAAGCAGGGCAGTTGGGCCGAGACCCCTTTGGATCACGACCGGCCCGAGTGTGCCCGTCGCCAGGTCGACGATGTGGTAGCCCTGACCCGTCTGCACCATGATGCGCGACGGCGTAGGCAGGTCGGCGTTTCGGACGAGCTGCGGCATCGGCGACGCGGCAGGTCCGGCGCTCCCCGACGGCAGCGGGGTCGAACTCCCGCCGGGTGACGGTGACGATCCGACAGTCCCGCGGTCGCCGCGCTGCGCCGGCAGCCAGACCGCCGCGAACAAGAGCGAGATCGCGGCGACGACCGCGACCGCGGCCGCCCCGAATAGCCGCCGCGTCCATCGCGTACCTGATCCGCCGCTGCCTGAACGATAACCACGGCCGACCCGGTCGCGCCACGTGAGTACGTCGAGACGCTGCGGCGGCAGGTTCCACCCGTCGGCAACGTCGCGGACGAGGATCGCGAGCG
>DATHGS010000580.1:0-2894 GCA_035490155.1 Candidatus Methylomirabilota bacterium
GGTCAGATCATCGACCGAATCGGCACCCTCAGTGTAAAACCGCCACCCGCTCCCGGAGGCGTGAGGCCGAACCCTGCGAGGCCTTCAGCCCGAGGGTTTGGCGGCGTCCACCGCGGCGCGGGCTGCCGCCTTGTCGGTGTACCAGGTCGCGTCGATGACGGTGTAGTTGGCCCACTCGGCCGGGAGCGACTCCTCGGGGAAGATCGCGTTCACCGGGCACTCCGGCTCGCAGGCCCCGCAGTCGATGCACTCGTTCGGGTCGATGAAGAGCTTGCGGTCCGTGCCCTCCTCGAAGTGGATGCAGTCCACCGGGCAGACCGACACGCACGAGATGTCGAGCACATCGATGCACGGCTCGGCGATGACATAGGTCATATCGACTGTTCTCCTCGACCCACCGGACCCGGCCTCGGTGCGGGCCAAAAGCGTACCACCGCCGTCTGCTCAGCCGTGGGCGGATGGCTCAACGGGCGGCGGGATGAGATTGATCGGGACGACCATCCCCTTGGCCCAGTGACCGGGGATGTGGCAACCGACCACGAGCCCTGCCGCGGCCGAAGCCGGAACGGTCCAGGTGACGTCGACCCGCTGCCCGGACGCGACGACGATCCGCACGCCCGCGACACTCGGTGGAACGCTGACGAGTGGCGTCGGACCGGGCGGGCTACCGATGGTCGTCGCCTCGGCCGCCTCCCAGGCGTCCTGGACGGCGGCATCACCGATGATCGCCTCGTGGAGGTCCAGCCCGCCGTTGACGACGTGGAGGAGGACGGTCTCGCCCGGCACGACATCGATCCGGTCGGGCAGGAAGACCCAGTCCTTGGCAATGATGTTGACCTCGCGAGGAGCGGCGTTCGTACCGGGGATGATCGGCGGCGTGGCCGGTGGCGGACCCGTCCCGCAGCCGGCGAGGGCGACGAGACAGGCGATCGCCAGGATGGAGCGGCTCACGGGCGGCAGTCTAGGTCTGGCGTCGCCAGCACGGGCGGCCAACGTGCTTTCTGATCCGGAACCGCGCCGGCGACCGCTCGATCATCGCCCGGGCTTGCCGTCGCGACAGGTGGCCGGTCGGTGACGGTTGGGTTTCGGTGCGATGGCAAGGGCTCCAATTTGGCACCGTTGCCCTCGGCTCGTTCGTCGCCACGTACGGGACAGGCGGCCGCGCCGCTTGACATGCGAGCTTGGCGAGCCGCAATCTGCGGGCCACCTCGGTCGCCGAGGGACGCCGACCGCCCCTGGGCGACGTTCAGCCGTTACCCGCGTCCGGCTCCCGCTGCCGTCGAATCGACTTCGAGGTTTCATTGGCGCTCCCGGCCCCGTCCGCGAACATTTCCTCGTCAGTGAGTCCTGCGGCCGCGCCGTCGACGGGTCGGTCATCCGTGGCCGCGGTGACGCTCGCTGGGGTGACGAAGCGGTTCGGCGACGTCGTCGCCGTCGACGCGGTCAACCTCGAGGTTCGCGACGGTGAGTTCTTCTCGATGCTGGGCCCGAGCGGCTCGGGCAAGACGACGACCCTCCGGATGATTGCCGGATTCGAGCTACCGACGTCCGGCCGGATCCTCCTCCACGGCGAGGACGTGAGCGCGCGGCCACCGTTCGAGCGCGACGTCAACACCGTGTTCCAGGATTACGCGCTGTTTCCGCACATGACGGTCGGCCAGAACGTGGCCTACGGCCTGATGGTCAGGAAGGTCCCCGGGGACGAGCGCCGGCGGCGGGTCGAGGAGATCCTGTCGATGGTCCGTCTGGTGGGCTATGAAACCCGCCGACCGAACCAGCTCTCCGGCGGCCAGCGCCAGCGGGTCGCGCTCGCCCGGGCACTCGTCAACAGGCCGCGTGTGCTGCTCCTCGACGAGCCCCTCGGCGCCCTCGACCTGAAGCTCCGCGAGGAGATGCAGATCGAGCTGAAGGCGATCCAGCAGCAGGTCGGGATCACGTTCATCTACGTCACCCACGACCAGGAGGAGGCGCTCACGATGAGTGACCGGCTGGCCGTGTTCAACAGCGGTCAGATCGAGCAGGTCGGGGCGCCGGCGGAGGTCTACGAGCGGCCACGGACTCCGTTCGTGGCGGGCTTCGTGGGGACGTCGAACCTGCTCCGCGGCGAGGTCGCCCGAGCGATCGTCGGCGAGACCGGCACGTTCACGGTCCGCCCGGAGAAGATCCGCCTGGCCGCGCCGGATGCGACGGTCGGACCCGACGAGGCGTCGGCGACGGGGCGGATTCGAAGCGTCGTCTACCTCGGTCCCGACACCCGCTTTGTGGTGGCCCTCGACGCGGGAACAGATCTCGTCGTCACCCAGCAGAACCTGGCAACGTCGTCGACCGACGCGCTGGCCCTCGACGGCACCGCCGTACGGCTGATCTGGAGGAAGCAGCATATTTTCGCAATCGAGGAATCTGGAGGAGGAGTGGCATGAAAACTCGTTCGATCTTGGCCGTGGCTGCGAGCCTCGGCATCATCCTGGGCGCCTGTACAAGCGGTGGGGCGAGCCCATCAGCGGTGGCCCCGTCGCAGCCGGCGACAACTGCGGCAGCCCCCTCGGCCGGCAGTGCCGCCCCGTCGGCGTCGGGTGGGCCGAGCTCGAACCTGCCGACGTCGATCGGCGCCGGTGAGGGTGAGCTCGACATCATCGTCTGGGCCGGCTATGCCGAGGACGGCTCCAACGTCAAGGAATACGACTGGGTCAACCCGTTCATCGCGGCCAATCCGGACTGCGCCAAGGTCAACGTCAAGCCGGCCGACACGTCGGACGCCATGGTCTCGCTGATGCAGGGCGGGGGTGGCGGACTCTACGACGGCGTCTCCGCTTCGGGCGACGCGTCGAACACCCTGATCAGCCGCGGCGATGTCGCCGAAGTGAACGTCGACCTGATCCCCGACTTCAAGGACA
>DATHGS010000581.1:0-5417 GCA_035490155.1 Candidatus Methylomirabilota bacterium
GACTTCGTGCCAGGTCAGAGCGCCGCTGCCGATGACGGTCAGCCGGACGACGCCGACGAAAATGGCCGCGGTGAGGATCGCCCCGACCAACTGGATGAGCGGACCGTCGGGGCTGGCGCCGACACTCCTCGCGAGCGCATCCAGCCCGGAGCCGATGATCGCCCCGACGAAGAATGTCACCGCGACGACGGTCCCGAAGGCAAGCCATGGCGAGGGTCCCGCGTATGCCTCCGCGCGCGCGCGTCGCTCGATGGCCTGGTTGCCGCTGCCGGCGATCAGCCCGAGCGACAGCAGCCCGGGACCGAGCAACAGGAAGAACAGGCGCGACCCACTGACGGCGCCGATGATGACGAAGGCGAGCCCCAGGATCGACGCGAGCCAGCCGACGACGAAGAGGCCGGGGGCCGCCCGGCCCTCGATGGTGAAGATCGCCGCCCCGGGCCGGGGAGGCGGCACAGGGTCGCTCGGCTGCGTGTCCTCGGGCGTTGTGTCGTCGTCCATGGTCACCGAGGAGTTGCCGTCAACCCTCCGGCAGGATGTCCTGGGACGACCGCGAACCCGGTGACCTCGGTGACTGCTGGATACCGCGCGGCGAGCCGGATCGCGGCGAGCGGACCGCCGTTGCATCCACGGCGTGGGCGATCCGGCCGGTCTCCTCGAGGCCGCCCGGCAGCGGGGTGATGGCGGCCGCCGGCACGTCGCGCCGCTCGAAGTCCTTGCCGCACCAGGCGCACAGGGACCAGTCGAGCCCCACAAGACGGCTGCAGTTCGGACAGACGCGGTTGAGGCGGGTCCGACACGTCGGGCAGATGATCCACTCGTCGTTCACCCGGCGGGCGCAGGTCGGACAGCTGTGAATTGCCTCGACCTCCGCGAGGAGGGCCTCCTCGGCGAGATTCCGCTCGTAGACCTCGCCGATCTTCTCGTGCGGCCGGATGATCTTGTACACGAAGATCGCGAGGGGGAAGAAGATCGGGGTGAAGATGATGATGAAGCTCGCCGCGACGTACGGGAGAATCGGGTTCTCCGTGCGCTGCTGCATGTCGCGGAACGCCCAGTAGGCGCCGGCGAGCCAGAGGATGATGAGGTAGATGGCGATCGCCTGGAGCGCGAACTGGACGGGTGCGCTGCCGAAGAATCCGCCGACTGCCTTGCCGATCTCGCCGATGATCTGGTCCATGCGGCTTGGTGGCTGCCTCCGAAGCGTTCAGGTTGACCGTCGGCGCGGCGCCTCCCCAACGCCGACGGCGTCGTGGCGCAGTGTAACAGGGGTCTTTGGCGGACTCGCGAACGGACCTAGACGGGTCGCGATCCCCCAGCGTGACGCGAAACCCACAGATCGAGAAGACCGCCGACGACGAGCACGATGGCAGCGGCGAGGGTCAGGTACACGCCGATGGAGGGCTGCAAGGCGCCGGTGAAGAGGTATGGCCAGACGAGCCCGAGCAGGATGCCGGCAAGGATCACGGCGGGCAGGCCCGGTCGGGCCCAACCGGGCAACCGATCGGTCTGCGAGGCTGCCGCGCCGAGCGCGAGGAAGACGAGGAGAAGCGCCGCATTACCGGGTGCCGCGAGGCCCCACTGATCGAGATAGCTGCCGATATGGGCACTGCCAATCACGATCGGGGCCCACGGCAGCAAGAACCCGAGGGTCGCGAGCGCGGTGCCAACCAGGACCGCCTGGGGCGGGAACGCGCGGTCGATGTCGGGCATTCGGCGAGACCATGGCGCTGCAGCGGCTCCGTCATGGACGGTGTTCGCAACCGATGAGTTGGTGGCAGGCAGCGGTGCCGGACTGCTGGAATCACTGCCGCTCGCAGCCGCAGCCGCGTCGCCGACTGTCGTCAGGACGGCCGACGGGGGGAGGTAGGCACCCGCTCGCGGGCGGGGAGCTGGTTCCGGAGCCGGTTGCGGGGCGCCGGGCGGTGGCCAGCCTCGTGATTCGGGCCAGCTGGGTTCGCCTTTCGGTTCTGGCAGCGTCGCAGCGGCGACGGCGACGACGGGGCCCGGCTTCACCAACGGCGCGGGCTCCTCCGCGGGAGAGCCGATGGCGGCGGGGGCGGCTGCCAGCGCGAGCGGCGCGTCGTCCCGTGCCACTTCGACGTCGCCATTGAACTGGATGTTCTGGTCCGGCTCGACTTGGGCAACGGGTTCGACTTCGAGCGGGGCGGCTGTCTCCACGCCCGGCTGGGCATCGGCCGGATTCGTGGCGGTCACGGATATGGCCTCGTCGGCCGTCAGGTCGAGGTCGGTCTCACCGGGTGCTCGCTCGAGCGGGCCGTGCGCCCACGCCGGACCGATCGTTTCACCGTGGCCGTTCGACTCGCTCTTCTCAGGCGCGACCGCATCCAGGATCGGTTCATCGGAAGCGTGCGACGCCGGGTTGACGGCCGGCGGGGTCATTGCCTCGGTCCACCCGAGCGAGCGGGGAGCGCTCGCCACGGACGCCAGCAGGGCGCCGCACGAGGTGCAGGCGAAGCGGCCGGGCGCGACTTCCGACGCGCATTCGGGGCAGACGAGCAACTTCGTCGCCATCGATCACCTCGGTTCGATCCGGTCCAGGGATGGCCGGGGCTACAGGCTGCCACCATCATCGCCGAGCGGCCTATCCCCCGGACGGTGGTGCGTGGATGCCCCGAACGTCCCGCCGATGGCATTCCCGGACTCGCCGGAGGATGCTGCGACTCGGAGTCCTTCGGTGTCAATACGAGCGGCCTCGAACGTGAGCGCGGCGCTCCGTGCCGCAGTCACCACGCCGATCAGGGCCAGCGCAGCCAGCCAGATCACGACCAGGGTCCCGAGGGCTACGACGAGCGCGATCGCGTCGATCCTGGGGTCGGTGAGGGCGCCATCCGCCCGCAGCCAGGCGACCCGAGCGCCGCCGAGGGTTCCGCCAAGGATCACCGCGAGCGGGATCGTCATAACAACCGCCGGAATGACGGTCGATCGCGGCTGCCGGACCAGCGCTGCGACCGCGCCCGCGAGGGCCGCCCGGACGCCATCGCCGGCTAGGACTATCCGGCGAGCCGCAATGCCGCCGGCGAGCTCCCCGCCGAACCAGACCATGACGATAGCGACGATCGGCCATGCGGCCGCGGCCACGACGCGGACCACGAGCGGCGTGTCGACATTCGCCGGCCGGGTCAGCTCGGCGTAGGCGACCTGGACGATCCCAAAGGTACCGATAACGAGAACAACGGCGAACGGGAGATGTGCCAGCAACCGCACGGCGAAGATCCGGCCGACGAGGCCGACCCCGCCGTGCTCCTCCCGTCGCAACGTCGAGCCGGCGTTGACGTCTTCCGCGTCTTCTGCGTCACGACGGGTCACGCCCTCTTCCCTGGCCGCCGCGAGGCCATCGCGGATGAGGGCCAGGTCCGTCGCCGCGCCGACGAGACCGCCGACGATCAGCCATGTCAGCAGCCCGCCCACCGCGGCAGCAATCGCGGCGAGGACGCCCCCATCGACGTGACCGAGGGCCAGCGGAACGATCACCGGCGCGACGAGATTCGACAGCACGAGCGGCGACGGCAGGTTGACGATCGGCAGAATGGCCACGAGGATCCCGCCTCGTGCGAGGAAGCCCGCAAGAGCGAGGAGCCACCATGAGGGCCGCCCGAGGCTGACGAGGAGCGAGGCGAAGAACACCCCGCTCCGGCTCATGGGCTGGCGGCCGGCGCCGGCGATGGGCCGGCCGAGGCGCCGACGAGCGCGTTGAGCTGGCTGAGGGCTTGCTGGACGAGGGCGATCTCCTCGCCATATCGGGCGAAGTCTCCGGCGCGGAGCGCCCCCTGGGCGAGCTCGAAGTGCTGGTTCGCGTACGCGACGAGCGCGGCGACGTCGCCCGACGGCGGGGTCGCACCTGGGCCGGGCGTACCGCTCGGTGTCGGCTCCCCGCTCGGACCGGGGCTCGGCGTCGGGCCGGGCGGAGGGCTCGGACCAGGTCCACCGGTCTGGTCGGCGAGGAGCTGGTCGAGCGCCTGGCGGAGCGTGTCGCCCCAGACGACGGTCGTCGGCGAGGCGACGATGATCTTCTGGAAGGCGGGGAACTTCGTGCTCGTCGAGCGCAGGTAGACGGGCTGGAGGTAGACGATCGAATCGCCGACGGGCACGACGATCAGGTTCCCTCGGACGACCTCGCTGCCCGACGCATTCCAGAGCGTGATCTGGGCACTGATCTCCCGTTGCGAGTCGATCCGGGCCTCGATCTGTTCGGGGCCGAAGACCGACGTCCCGGTCGGGAATCGGTAGACCCGCGTCTGGCCGTAATTGTCACCGTCGTTGCGCGCCGCGACCCAGGCAATCATGTTCGGACGATCCTTCGGGATCATCGGCTGGAGCAGGAGGAACTCGGGGTTGACCGCCTCCGGCAGCGACATGATCACGTAGTAGGCCTCGCTCGGGAGCACCTGCTTGTTCGCCGTCGTGTTGGGGACCGTCCACAGGTCGTCCTGCTGGTAGAACGTCAGCTCGTTCTGGACGTGGTAGCGCCCGTAGACCTGCGTCTGGACGTTGAAGAGATCCTCCGGCACACGGATGTGCGGGCGGAGATCGGGCGGGAACTCGGTCATCGGTCGGAAGAGCGTTGGAAAGACACCCTGCCAGGCCCGGATGATCGGATCGTTCGGGTCGTTGACGTAGAAGGTCATCGTCCCGTCGTACGCGTCCTCGACGATCTTGACGCTGTTGCGGATGTAATTGATTGGCTCGCTGCCGAGCGTGGGTGTGAGGTTGGTCGGGTCGTAGAGCTGGGCGTGGGGGAACTTGTCACTTGTCGTGTAGGCGTCCTGGATGTAGATAAGCCTGCCCGCGTTGTTGATGACGACATACGGATCGTGGTCGAAGCTCAGGAATGGCGCGATCCGCGGCAGCCGATCGCTCAGCGAGCGGTGGAACAGCAGCTGGCTGTCGCTCGTGACCTGGTCGCTGATGAGCAGGTTCAGGTCGCCGAAGCGAAGCGCGAAGAGCAGCCTGGCCAGGGTCGTATCGAGCTTGATCCCGGTCTTGCCGGTCCAGCTGGTTTCGACGGGGACGTCCGCGCCGCCGGCGGTCTGCCCACGCGGATAGTCGAACTCGTGCTGGCGGGCGTCGACCACGACGTAGGAGCTGTCCCGCTCCCCGAAGTAGATCCGCGGTTCCGTGATGGATGGAGCGCCCTGGGTGGAGACCGGCGGCAGGTTCGAGATGATGAGGCGCGGCTGGCCCTGGGTTGCCACCTCGTTGACCGGAGCCATCGCGATGCCGATGCCGTGCGTGTAGATGACCCGCTCGTTGACCCAGCCGACCGCCAATGGGTTCTTCTCGAGGGCCAGCTCGCGAGCCGCGAGCATCACCTGGCGGGTGTCGGCGCCGAGCTTGTATCGGTCGGTGTCGACGTCGGTGAACGCGTAGTACTGGCGGACGGTCTGTAGCTGGTC
>DATHGS010000582.1:0-5682 GCA_035490155.1 Candidatus Methylomirabilota bacterium
CGGCGCCTGCAGGCACCGCCGCCCGAAGCGGGCGAGGACGCGAAACCGTGACGCCGACCGGTCCGGACGCAGTCGTCGCGTTCGTCACGCACGCCCGCAACGTTCCCGCCGTTGAACGGGAGCGCTTCGCGGCTCGGCTCCGGGAGGACCCCGCGGGATCGTCCATGGTTCTCGAGACGTGCCACCGGGTGGAGGCGTACCTCGTGCCGGCGGCTGGCGACAAGCCGCCTTCGGACTGGCTTCCGGACGGAGGCCGCATCCTCGTCGGCGAAGCTGCCATTCGCCACGCGATCGCGGTTGCCGTCGGGCGCGACTCGGTCGTGATCGGCGAGGACCAAATCCTTCATCAGCTGCGGACGTCGGTCGACAGCGCGCGCGATGGCGGTGGGCTTGACCCAATCCTCGAGCGCCTGTTTGCGCTCGGCCTCAGGGCCGGTCGACGCGCTCGGTCGTGGCGCGACGGGCCGGGTCGCTCCCTCGCCGATGTCGCGGTGTCGGTCATCGAGCGACGGGCCGGGTCGGTCAGGGGCCGCCCGGTCCTCATCGTCGGGGTGGGCAAGATGGGTCGGCTCGCGGTTCGCTCGGCCGCTGCCGCCGGGGCGTCGGTCTGGGTCGCGAACCGTTCGCCCGAACGGGCGGTCTCGCTCGCCTCGGAAGCCGGCGCCCAGATCGAGCAGTTCGATCCCGGCCTGACGATCGACCGGTTCGCCGCCGTCATCGTCGCCCTCGGCGGCCCCTGGTCGATCTCCCCGGAGACGGTCGACTCGCTCGCGGGGAGCTCGATGGTCCTCGTCGACTTGTCCATGCCCGCCGCCGTTCCAGGGGGCATGGCCGGGAGGCTGGACGGCCGATTCGTCTCGGCCGACGACCTTGCGGTTGCCGACGCCGGCCTCGTCGACAACGGCCGGTCACTCGCTCGGCTCGACGACCTGATCGCCGAAACGACCGCCGAGTTCTGCGCCTGGCTCGACCTCCAAGACGGACGGGCAGCGGCAGCGGCCCTCACCGCGCGTGCCGACCGCGAGCGAGACGCGGAGCTCGACCTGCTCTGGCGCCAACTGCCAGACCTCGATGCGGATGCGCACGACGCAATCGAGCGAATGAGCCGGCACCTTGCCCGGCGGCTCCTGCGCGAGCCGCTCGAGCGTCTCGGGCGAGACGCGGACGGCCGCCACGAGCGGGCCGCCCGAGAGCTGTTCGGCCTGTGACCGCGTCCGAGATCACGGTGGCCTCGCGGGGTAGTGCGCTGGCGCTCGCCCAGGCGACGCTCGTCGTCGAGGCGTTGGAGCGAGCGGGCACGCCGAGCCGCATCGTTGTCGTAGAAACCGAGGGAGATCGGCGGGCGCCGGACACGGCCTGGGGCGAGGGGGCCTTCGTCACGGCCATCGAACGCGCCCTTCTCGATGGACGTGTCGACGTCGCCGTCCATAGTGCCAAGGACGTCCCGACGGACGAAGATCCGCGCCTGCTGATCGCTGCCTACCTGCCGCGGGCCGATCCTCGCGATGCGATCGTCATCCGGCCGGGAGTGGATGGGCAGGGCGTCGACGACCTCGCTCGGGGCTCCCGGGTCGGTACCGACAGCCCGCGCCGAACTGGCTTCCTGCTGGCTCGGCGACCCGACCTCGTGCTCCATCCGCTCCACGGCAACGTCGACACCCGGCTCCGCCGGCTCGACACCGGCGAGACGGATGCCCTCGTGCTCGCGTGCGCCGGCCTCGACCGACTCGGACTCGGCCGTCGGATCGCAGAGCGACTCGCGCCGGACGTCGTGCCGCCGGCCCCCGGCCAGGGCGCGCTCGCCGTCCAGGTCCGCCGCGACGATCCGCGGATGGTCGCGCTGGCGGCCGCGATCGACGACCGGCCGACGCGCATTGCCGTCGAGGCGGAACGAGCATTTCTCGCGGCGGCCGGTGGCGGCTGCCGGGCGCCAATCGGCGCGCTTGCCGAGCTCGACGACGGAGAGCTGGTGCTGATCGGCGGCTTTGCCCGTGCCGATGGCTCGGCCACCGCGGTGTCTCGCCGCCGCGGTTCGGCGGCCGACGCGATCGTCCTTGGGCGCGAGCTTGCCCGCGAGCTCGAGTTGACGTTCAAGCGCCATGCCACGTCGTCAGGAAGCGACCCGCGAGTTGCTCGTTCACGGGTGATCGTGACCCGCGCACGGGAACAGGCGGGCGAGCTGGCCCATGAGCTCGAGGATGCCGGGCTCGAACCGGTCCTCGTGCCGACCATTGCCGTCGAGGTCGAGGCGCCGGGCGGTGAGCTCGATCGCCGCGCCGGCGAATTGGACCGCTATGCATGGGTGGTGGTCACCAGCGCGAACGGCGCGCGGGCGATCCTTGCCGCCGCTCACGTGTCGGTATCTGCGGAGGCTCCACGCTGGGCGGCGATCGGACCGGCGACTGGCCGCGTCCTGGAGAGCGTCGGTGTCGACATCGCCTTCCAGCCCCGCCTGTCGAGCTCGATGGCGCTTGCCGCGGAGCTCCCGATCCGACCCGGAGATCGCGTCCTCGTCGTCCGCGGGGATCTTGCCGACGCCGACCTGGCGACGGCCCTGCGCGCGCGAGGGGCCGAGGCCGATGAGGTCGTCGCCTATCGGACGCTGGAGGCGCCTGACGATTCCCGGATCCTCCTTCGCCGTGCCTTGACGGAGGGGCCGATCGCGGCGGTCGTCTTCACCAGCGGATCGACGGTGCGCGGACTCATGACGCTTGCCGCGGCCGCATCGGTCGAAGTGACCTCCATACCGGCCGTTTGCATCGGCCCGGAGACGGCCGACGAGGCCCGGACGGCAGGCTTTCGACTGGTCGTCGTCTCGCCGAGTCCCGACGCGGCAGGACTCGCCGTGGCGTCCGCCAGGGCCGTCGAAGTCACATCCCAGGAGAGCTGAATGACACTCGACCTCGACGCGCCGCCCCCGCGCGTGGCGTCCCGTTCAGCGGAGGCGCTGCTGATCCGACCTCGCCGGCTTCGTCGCACGCCGGCGCTGCGTAGATTGGTTCGAGAGACCCGTCTCCATCCGGCGATGCTCGTCGCGCCGCTGTTCGTCCGCTCCGGCTCGGCCATCCGCGAGCCGATCTCGTCGATGCCGGGGCAGGCCCGGCTGTCGCCCGACCTTGCCGCTGAGGAGGTCGCCCGCCTGGCAGGCCTCGGTGTCGGTGGCGTCATCCTGTTCGGACTGCCGGCGTCGAAGGACGCCCTGGGCTCCGGAGCGTCCGACGACGATGGGATCGTCCAGGACGCCTTCCGGCGCATCCGGGCACTCGACCTGCCGATCGTGACGATCGCCGACACCTGTCTCTGCGAGTACACGGACCACGGCCACTGCGGCCCACTGGCCGCCGACGGCAGCGTCGACAACGACGCCGCGCTGGGCCGGCTCGCCGAGGTCGCCGTGAGCCAGGCCCGCTCCGGCGTCGACGTCGTCGCCCCGAGCGCCATGATCGACGGCCAGGTCGCGGCGATCCGAACAGCGTTGGATGCGAACGGTTTCGAGGGGACCGCGATCATGGCCTACGCGTCAAAGCACGCGTCGGCCTTCTACGGGCCGTTCCGGGAGGCAGCCGATAGCGCACCGGCCTTTGGCGACCGGCGGAGCTATCAGATGGATCCGGCGAACGGCCGCGAGGCGGTCCGCGAGATGGCACTCGACGTCGCCGAGGGCGCCGACATCCTGCTCGTCAAGCCGGCCCTTCCCGGGCTCGATCTCATCGCGGCGGCACGGGCGAGGTTTGACCTGCCGATCGCCGCCTACCAGGTGTCAGGCGAGTACGCGATGCTCGCCGCAGCAGCCGAGCGCGGCTGGCTCGACGGGCCGCGGGCCACGATGGAGGCGGCCACCGCGATCGTCCGGGCGGGCGCCGGGATCGTCATCACGTATGCGGCCGCGGACCTCGCGACGTGGCTGCGGGACGAGCGATGACCGGCGACGAGCAGGTCTACGTCCAGGCCCTCGCCCTCGGGATCGATCCCGCGTGGCGGCGGCGGACCGACGAGGAGCGCAGCGAGGACGGTTGTCTCTTCGGCGCCGCGGCCGCAGCCGCCGAGCTGGAGGGCGTCCGCAGCGTCAGCTACTCGTCGATCGGTCTCGAGCCCGGCGTCGACCTGCTGTTCTGGCGAATGGCGCCGTCGGTCGATGCGCTGGAGCGCGCGGCTGCCGCGCTCCTTCGGGCGGGGCTCGGTCCCTGGCTGACCGTTCGTCACTCGCTTGTCGGGCGGATCGGTCCATCGCAGTACGTCCGGAAGCCGACCGAGCAGGAGCAGTCGCTCTTCGCCGGCGACCGTTCGCGGTACCTCGTCGTCTATCCGTTCACGAAGAGCACCGACTGGTACCTCCTGTCGAAGGAGTCGCGTCAGGGAGTGATGAACGAGCACATGCGGGTCGGCCACGACTACCCGACGATTCGCCAGGCGCTCGCCTACTCGTTCGGGCTCGACTCCCAGGACTTCGTCGTTGCCTACGAGACCGACGACCTGGTCGCGTTCGGGGACCTCGTGCGTGCCCTCCGGGCGACGGAAAGCCGGCGGTCAACGGTCAGCGACACGCCGATTCTGCTCGGGATCCACCGTTCGATGGACGAGATCCTCGGGCTCCTGGGCGCCGGTTGATGACGGAGGCGGCCACGCGTTCGCGCATGGCCTCGCTGGTCGAGCGAGCGGAGCGGCTGTTTCCCGGCGGCGTCAACAGCCCGGTCCGGGCGTTCCGATCGGTCGGCCGGCCGCCGCTCGTGCTCGAACGGGGCGACGGGCCGTTTGTCTGGGACGCGGACGGGCGACGTTACATCGACTACATCGGAGGCTGGGGCCCGGCGATTCTCGGTCACGCTCACCCGGCCGTCGTCGCGGCGATCGTGGAGGCCGCGGCGAACGGCCTGGCGCTCGGCGCCACCCACCCGCTCGAGGTCGAGCTGGGCGCGGCCATCCAGCGGGCGATGCCGTCGATGGAGCGGCTCCGGTTCACCTCGTCCGGCACCGAGGCGGTGATGAGCGCGCTGCGTGTGGCGCGGGCGGCGACCGGTCGGGATCTCGTCGTGAAGTTCGCCGGCGCCTACCACGGACACTCGGACGGCCTGCTCGTCGAGGCGGGCTCCGGCGTGGCGACGCTGGCTATCGCCGGAAGCGCCGGCGTGCCGAAGGCAATCGCCGCGACAACCATCGTCTTGCCCTTCAACGATCCGGCCGCGGTCAGCCGAGCCTTCGAGGCCCAGCCGGACCGGATTGCCGCGGTCATCGTCGAGCCCGTGGTCGCCAACGTCGGCGTCATCGCCCCCGAACCTGGCTACGTCGAGCACGTGCGGGTCGTCACCCGCGCTCACGGAGCCCTGCTCGTCTTCGACGAGGTCATCACCGGCTTCCGCCTCGGGCCCGGCGGCGCACAGGCGCGATTCGGCGTGAAACCGGACCTGACGACGCTTGGCAAGATCATCGGCGGCGGGATGCCGATCGGCGCGTACGGCGGGCGAGCCGATCTCATGGACCTCGTCGCGCCGGCGGGTCCGGTCTACCAGGCGGGCACGCTGTCCGGCCACCCGCTGTCAATGGCCGCCGGCATCGCCACGCTGGCCGAGCTCACGCCGGACCGCTACGTCGCCCTCGAGGCCATGGTCGCTGAGCTCGCCGACGGCCTGTCGGAGGCGGCCGCGGAGGAAGGGGGGACGGTCGCGATCGCCCGCGTCGGGCCGC
>DATHGS010000583.1:0-3253 GCA_035490155.1 Candidatus Methylomirabilota bacterium
CCGGAAGATCGCGCCGTCGTCGCTGTAGAAGACGCCCGGATAGGCGGTGAAGAGCTTGAAGTCCGGGATCCCCTCGGCGACGAGCTGGTCCATCTCGGCGAGGGTGTCGTCATTGACGTCGCTCATGATCATGTGGAAGCCGTAGTCGGCCACGGCGTTGCCCTCGGCCTTGGCATGCCAGGCATCGAGCCCGTCTCGAAGCGACTTCCCGCGGGACTGGACCGCGAAGTCGACGACCGTCGTCGTTCCGCCGAATGCCGCCGCCCGGGTCCCCGTCTCGAACGTGTCCTTGGCGAACGTCCCGCCGAACGGCAGCTCCATGTGGGTATGGACGTCGATTCCGCCGGGGATCAGGTACCTGCCGGCGGCATCGATCGACTGATCGGCGGTCAGGCCGGTCGACGCGAGGTCGGACCCGATCGCGGCGATCGTCTCGTCCTCGATGAGGACGTCGGCCGCGGTCGAGCCGTCGGCGCCGACGATGATCCCGTTTGTGATGAGCGTCCGCATCCGGTCGATCCTCCCGGTCTCAGGCGCCGACGGCCCCGCCGCCCGCGAACAGTCGCAAGGAGGTGAGGATACGACCGGCGCCGCGACTCGGGGCGGCAGGAACGCAGGTTGGCCGGGACGACGGGCCGCGACGGCGGACCGCGACGGCGGCGCTGGGCGAGGCGCCCGCGAGCCCCCGCTAGCTCTCGGAGGGTGTCCGGATACGGGCCGCGGCGACGAGGACGCAGCTCGTCAGCAGGAGGAGGAGGGCGACCGCGAGAACTGGCCTGAGGTTCCCGTTGTTCGTGATCAGCTGCGGGTCGAAGGCGGGCAGCCGGGCGACGACGACGGCGATGAATATGACTGCCAGGATGGCCAGGCCGACGCGCAGGAAGCGTCTCTGAAATCGGGAGCGACGGGCGGCCGAGCCATCGAGATCCCAGAACGGGTCGTGGCGGCGCAGGCTTCGGGACGGTCGTTGCATGACAGGTCTCCCGCGTACTGGAGCCCCGACCATGACGCATCAGAGGTCCCGTTGACCAGCCCCACGGTCGGGCCAGGGACCGCTCCGGACGGCACCGCACCGCACAGGCCGGCCGCGTGAGTGTTGCCCGGCTGCACCGGGTCAGGTCCCCGTCCGGGCCTCCACGTCGGCGAGCGCAGGGATGATGTCTCGACCGTAGATCTCGAGCATCTCCTCCTCGTCGCCGTTCATGAGATAGACATTGAACTGGTCGACACCGACCTCGGCCAGGCGCCGAAGCTTGGCCACGTGGTCGGCGACGGAACCGATGACGCAGAACCGGTCGGTCACCTCGTCGCCGACGAAGCCCGCGTTCGATGAGCCGACTTCGGCGTGGTGGAGGTAGTCGTAGCCCGTCCGATCCCGGACATAGCCCGTCAGCGACTCGGGAAGCTCCTCACGCGGGTACTTGTTGATGAGATCGACGACGTGGTTGCTGACGAGGGCCGGGAACCAGCGTGTCCGCTCCCGACAGACATCGAGGTCACCGACATGGGCCGGGGCCGCGGCCTGGACCTGGACGGACCCGGCCGCCCGACCCGCCGCGAGCTCCGCGGCTCGGATCTGGCCGACAAACCAGGCGACCAGGTCGGGATCGGCGAGCTGGAGAATCACGCCGTCGGCAATGCGGCCCGTCATCGCGAGGGCCATCGGACCGTAGCCCGCGACCCAGACCGGCAGCGTCCAGCTGCCGGTCCACGGCATGCGCAGCTCCGTTCCTTCGTAGGTGACCGATCGGCCCTCGACGAGACCCTTGATCGCGACGATCGCCTCTTCGAGGGTCGCCATCGTCGTCGGTGGCTTGCCGAGGACCCTCCTGGCGGAATCCCCGCGGCCGATGCCGAGATCCATCCTTCCGCCCGACAGCTCGTCGAGGACGGCAAGTGCCGATGCCGTCACCGACGGTTCGCGCGTCGCCGGGTTCGTCACGCAGGTCCCGAGGCGCAGCCGTTCCGTCGCCTGGGCCATGAGCGTCAGCAGGACGTACGGCTCCCGCCAGAGAACGTGGGAGTCGAAGAGCCAGCCGTATGTGAAACCAGCCGCCTCGGCCCGGCGGGTGAGATCGACGGTGCGCTCGAGGCTGTGGTCGGGCTTGAGGGTGAAACCGAACTGCATCTCAGGTGAGCACTCCAGCCTGGGGCTCGTCGGCCGACGAGAGGCGAGAGGGTACACCCGACACCTGGCGCGCAGGGCCCGAACCACGCGGTTGGGGCCTCGCTTGGGGCCCCCGTTGTATCGGTCGTCGCCCGCAATTGAGGATCGTCCGGATTCGAACGGCGGCGAAAGTCACTTCTTGTGGACCCAGTTGCTCCGGATTCGGACTCCGGATTCGGACCAAGCACCGAGATCGAAGTGAATCCCTGGGCCGTGCGATATCGGACCAGTTGCCGCTTCTACTGCCCAGAAGCGAGCCGGCGACATATGAGGGCGCGGCTCGATCGGTCTCCTCCAGCCGCTCGAGCCGCGCCGTGAGTCTTATATCGAGGCAGACGCCAAAAGGTTCACCGCGTGCGCACCGGACCGCGCGGAAGCTACGCGGGAGCGACCGTCAGGGCCGAACCAGGTCGTCGTACGCGTCCGGCCGGCGATCGCGGTAGAACTGCCACGTCTGGCGGACCTCGGTGATCTTGTCGAGGTCCATGTCGCGGACGATCAGCTCCTCGTCATGGGCCGATCCGAGCTCGCCGATGAACTGGCCGCGCGGGTCGACGAAGTAGCTCTGGCCGTAGAAGTCGTCGTCGCCGATCTCCTTCTCGATCCCGACCCGGTTGATGGTCCCGACGAAATACCCGTTCGCGACCGCGTGGGACACCTGCTCAATCCGCCAGAGATACTCGGACAGGCCACGCGACGTCGCGCTGGGGATGAACACCATCTCCGCGCCGTTGAGCCCGAGGGCCCGCGCACCCTCCGGGAAGTGGCGGTCGTAGCAGATGTAGACGCCGACCTTGCCGACGGCCGTCTCGAACACGGGATAGCCGAGATTCCCAGGGCGGAAGTAGAACTTCTCCCAGAAACCCTTCACGTGGGGGATATGCGTCTTGCGGTACTTGCCGAGGTATTTGCCATCGGCGTCGACGACCGCGGCGGTGTTGTAGTAGATGCCCGACGCCGTCTCGTCCTCCTCGTACATCGGCACGATGAGGACCATCCCCGTCTGCTTGGCGAGGTCCTGCATCCGCTTCGTGGTCGGTCCGTCCGGGATGAGCTCCGTGTAGCTGTAGTACTGGGCGTCCTGGA
>DATHGS010000584.1:0-2069 GCA_035490155.1 Candidatus Methylomirabilota bacterium
CCTGACGATGTCGCCGGTCAGGGCGATGTCGGTGGAGATTGCAGGGTCGAGGAGTGCTGCCTCGATCTGCGGGCCGAGCTTCGCAGCGTCGAGTCGCTCACCATCCAGCGATGGCGACAGAGCCAACCCGGCCGGGCGGCTGGCCACCGCCGCGTCGAGCGGCTCGATGCGAAGGCTGTCGGAGAAGGTCGCGAGCTCCGCGGTGAGACGGCCGCGGTCGAAGGTCACGACCGGGGCGAGGGTCACGGGCCGAACGAGCAGCCGGAGGCCGGCGAGGGCTTCGTCGAAGGCGGATCCGCCGCGGCCGACCGCAACGGCGCGATCGACCATCGCATCGAGTTCGACCTTCCGGCCGAGGCGTTCGAACGGAATGGCGGCCGTGCCGCGCCCAGTCTTGATCGCAACCATGCCGCGCTCGAGCGTGCCGAAGCGATCGGCGAGCGCCGCTCGCGCTGCCACCGGGCTCATCGACCCGACGTCGACGCCCCCGACCAGGACCCCGGGCAGGATCCGATCGGCCAGCGCCTGGCGGAACCCGATCAGGCCGCCGATCACGACCAGCACGCCGAGCAGGAACCCGATGACGAAGCGGCGAGCCACCCGTCCCGGGCGGGCAACGGATACCGCCCGCAAAGTCGGAAGGAGTACCCGTGTCACGGCCATGTGCGATCCACCACCCCACTGGCGGAGGACCATGCCTCCGGTCGTGCGGGGCAGCCTACGGTACTGGGGGTCCCGCGGGCAATCCCGAAATTCGTTCGGAGCTACGCGAACCTATGGTCGCAGTCGGACGAATGCTGGCCCTAGCGGGCGCTCGTCGCCTCCTGGAGCAGGCTGCGTGCTTTGGCCGGATTGTCGGTGATGAAGGCCACGGTCACGTCGTTGCCCTTCATCCCAGTCGGCATAATGGCCTCGATGTTCACGCCGGCGTCGGCCAGACGGCGGGCAACGGCCGCAAGCGAGCCGGGCTGGTTGCGAAGTGACGCCTCGGTCACCTCGGATTCGGTGTACGTGCACTTGGCCTCGGATAGAGCCGTCCGCGTGGCGCCGTCGTTGTCCGTCGCGAGGGCGACGCGGCCACTCGAACCGCACGTAGAGCCGCTGATGCTCGTGATGTTGATGCCCTTCTTGGCGATCGCTTCGCTGACCCGAGCGAATTCACCGGGCTTGTTCTCCATGTCGACCAGGAACGCGTTCATGGCGGTCTCCTCGATACGCGTCGGGCCCGTCCGAGGGACTTGCTGCCGGCTCGAGGGCGGGTCGGGTGGGAGATCCATGATTCTACGCCCGAGCACCAGCCCTTCAGGCTAGTTCACCCTTCAGGCCAGTTCGGGCCGACGGATCGCGAACGTCAACTGGACGGGCCGAAGAGGATCGACAGCCACGATTCGAGCGGCGTCATCGACCGATCTCGAGCGCCCAGACTCAGGGCGGCCGATCCCGGCGCGTCGGCAGCCGGCGACGGGACCGATGAATCGAGGGTGAACGGCACCTCGCGCTCCGTGCCGATCCGGTAGGCCCGAGCCGCCTGTGCGATGTACGCCGGCTTCTCGATGACCTGGAGCTCCTGCTCGAGGGAGGCGACCTCGGCCGCGAGGGCCCGATTGTTCTCGTTCATCTGGTCGACCTTTGCCGCGGCGCTGGCGGCATCGCCGGCCTGACGGGCGAAAACGATCACGATCCAGGCCGAGACGAGGGCGCCAGTGACCCAGGCGACCCGCCGGCGCGTGATCCCGGCAACGGAGAGGCTCGATAGATCGACGCCATCGGACTGGCTTGTCCCGTCGGCGGTGTCGTCCCCCACCCCGGCCGGCACCCCTTCGGGCAGGTCGGGAATCGGGACACCGGCGCGACGGTCGGGCGGCGGGGGCGTGCTCCGGGGCATTGTCATATTCCGGGAATCGTAGCTGCCGGCAGCTGACATGTCAACGCGGGCAGGCGCATGACAGCCTAGCTGACACGAGCGCGGTCGATCGTCCTGTTAGACTCCATCACATTCGATCATTTGTTCTGTTTCAGAGGCGTCGAATGCGCACCTACGCTCCGGCCACCACTGAGGCCGTCCTGGC
>DATHGS010000585.1:0-3021 GCA_035490155.1 Candidatus Methylomirabilota bacterium
TGACGCCAGTAAGCTTCCAAGCGGCAGCGAGATCGCCGCCATGATGATCGAGGTCAGCATCACGAGCAATGCCAGGACAACGAAGCCCGCGGCGCTGCTCTGTGTCTCGTGCAGCCCCAAGAAGATCTCGGAATCCGTCGGGATCGTCACCTCGAGCGTCTGGTTGGCGACGAGGACGGTTGTTGCCAACAGGACCACCCCTGCCAGCGAGATCGGCAGGCGTCGCGTATCGCGCCCGAACAGGATCCCCGCGCCGATCCCCAGGAAGCTCGCCATCAGCAGAAAATTCCGGAAGAAGCCGACGAAGGTGACGTTGGCCGGGATCCACCGAATGAGGAGCAGCTCGAGGAACAGGACGACCGCGCTCGTCAGGAACAGGCGGACCGTCGCGCGTCCAAGTGCAGCGACCGGAGGAACGACCGGCTCCATCATCCAGCGTGGCAGGCCGAGCCCCGCGATCCTCGCTGCCGGCGCGCTGGCTCCGTTCGTCACCGCAACGGCACCCCGAATAGCCGCCGAAGCAGGAAGTACTCGGGGAGCGGGTGGTCATCGGTGATCAGCGGGCCATTGCCCGTGTACGCCGTCACCTGGTCGTCGGAGATCCAGAGAAGCGAGCCGATCCTGCGGACCCAGCCGTCGATCGTGTGCTCGGGCGAGTCGTACGCCGACGAGATGTCAGCGAGGATCCCCGGTCGGGCGAGGACCTCGCGAATCGCGGCACCGGTGAAGACCATCGGGTCATCGGAGCCGAGGAGATAGAAGCCATAGCCGCCGGGCCCATTCGCGATGGTCACGTGCCGAAACACTGCGTGAAACGTCCGGAGGTGGGCCTTGAACTCCTCGGCGGTGCCGCCGTGGGGCGTCCACTGCATCATGATTCCGCCCGGGTTCAGTCGAGCGTGGCCGGCCTGGTAATACTCGAGTGACGAGATCACGGACGCACCAGAGCTCTCGATTGGCGGTGGTGGATCCGTGACGATGATGTCGTAGCGCTGGTCGGTCAGCTCGACGTGGTTTCGTCCGTCAGCAATGATCACTCGGCCGTTCGGGTTGGCGAGAACGGCTGCCGCGTCACCGTAGAAGTAGTCGAACATCTTCGGGACCGACGGGACGAGCTCGATGGCATCCGTCCGCAGGCCCGCGATAAGCGCCCCGCGAAACGCCGAGCCCATCCCAAAGGCAACAGTCAGCGCTCGCGTCGACTGCGGCCGCAGGATGAGCGGCAGGACGGGCATCAGCTTCGCGTCGACCGTCAGGAGCGTCATCGACGTCCCGGTGACCCACAGTTCTCGCTGACCGTGCTTCCCGGCCTGGACCGCGGCGATCTCATCCTCGGCGGAGGCGAAAATCGTGCCGCCCGTCTCACGAACGCGGGCAATCCCGGGATCGACGACGGTGCCAGGTGTCGCAAGACCTACCACGATCGCCAGGCCGACCACGACCGCCAATGCGCCACTGGCAACGCGCCTCGCCAACGCGATCATCGGCGAGGCCGCGAGCAGCGTCAGTGCGGTCGCGACGTTCACCAGCGCGATCACGGCCACCGCGACGGGCGAGCCGACGACCGGGATCACCAGGAACGGGATGGCGAACGTCGCGACGATCGCGCCCAGCGTATTTGCGGCGAGAAGCCCGCCCGCGCTGGTCGCGATCCGTCGGGGATCGTCGCCAAGGAGCGCCGACGAAGCAGGAAACATGAAGCCCATGACGAAGGTCGTCGGCAGGACCACGAGGAGCACGGAACCGACTGCCTTGCCGACCGACTCGAGGACATGCATCGGATCGAGCGGTCCCGGATGACCGATGACCAGCACGAGACCGCCGAACGCCAGCCCGGCGACAAGCACCTGGCCGATCGCGATCGCAGCGACCGGTCGACCGATCCTGGGTCGCAGCCACGTGAAGACGGCTGCGCCGGCGGCGATCCCAATGAGGAACGTCGCGAGGATCAGGGTGAAGACGTACGTCGAGTTGCCCGTCCCTGACGACAACAGCCGCGTCCACAGGACCTGGTAGCCCAGCGAAGTGAGGCCTGAGACAAAGGCAAGGACGAGCGCGAGGGTCGGGCGAGCGGTGGCTGCAGTGGCGGCCGTGACGACGGGGGCCGCCTCCGTGGCGTCGTGGACGTGGGCCACGGGCGCCGTCTTCGTGTCGCGCGAGAGGAAGAGAGCAACCAGGCCCGCGACCGCGGAGCAACCCGCCCCGACGACCAGTGTGCCGGTCAGGCCGAGGAGCTCGATCAGGATGAGGCCCGCCGCGAGCGTCCCGAAAATCGCCCCAATCGTGTTGGCGGCGTAGAGCCGTCCGAAGGCGCTCGAGAGGTGGGCGTCCCCGGTCAGCTGGCGCGTGAGCGTCGGCAGGGTTGCCCCCATGAGGACGGTTGCCGGGGCGAGAGCCAGGACGGCGAGAGCGAACCGGACCAGCGCCAGCAGCTCGGCGTGGCCTTCCAGGCTCCCGTATGCCCCTCGATAGACCTCGTGCAGCAGATGGAAAGTGGTCGGCGTCGCGAGGACTACTGCAACGAGCACCAGCTCGATCGCACCGTACAGGCGCAGTGGCGAGCGGACGCGATCCGCAATCCGGCCGCCGACGAAGCTGCCGATCGCCATGCCGCCGAAGAAGCCCGTCAGGATCGTAGAGACGGCCTGCGTCGTGTTGCCGAACACGAGAACCAGCTGGCGAGACCAGACCACCTCGTACATGAGCCCGGCAGCGCCGGACAGGACGAAGATGGCCAGGATCAGTCGGGGATGTCGCATCGGCGGAGTTTCGCACGTGACAGGCCGAGTCCGGGTAACAGTCCAGTCCGCCGTTCAGGTCAAGGCTCTGTATCAGGCATCGCCGTCGCAGCGGACTGGACCTGGATGCGGGCAGGCTCTGCCCAGGGGACGAGCGCGCCGAACAGGAGCACCAATGTCCCGACATGGAAGACGGGGGACCCGAAAACCATTGTCAGGACGACCGTCGCCCACGCTACGCGTGGACGTGCCCGGAGGGCCCACACCTCCACCATTCCCGCCC
>DATHGS010000586.1:0-2204 GCA_035490155.1 Candidatus Methylomirabilota bacterium
CGTCGCCTGACCACACACCACCGGACAGGCCGTAGTCGGAGTCGTTGGCGATCTCGACGGCATCGTCGTCGCCGTCTGCGGGCAGGACGACGAGGACGGGACCGAAGATCTCGTCCCGGGAGATCACCATGTCCCGCACCGCGTCGGAGAAGACGGTCGGCCGGACGTAGAAGCCGGCTTGAAGGTCGGGGTCCGTCGGCCGGCCGCCGCCGGCAACCAGTCGGGCACCCTCGACGATCCCGGTCCTGATGTAGCGCTCGACCTTGGCTCGATGGTCGGCTGAGATGAGGGCGCCGGTCTCAGTCTGCTCGTCGAGCCCTGGCCCGACGCGGATACGGTCGGCTCGCCGGCCGAGCTCCTCGACGAACCGATCGTGGATCGAGGACTCGACGATGAGCCGGCAGCCGGCCGAGCAGACCTGGCCGCTGTGGACGAATGCCGCCGTCAGGGCGTTGTCGACCGCGGTCTCGAAGTCGGCGTCGGCGAAGACGATGTTCGGGCTCTTGCCGCCCAGCTCGAGCGCGACGCGTTTGACGTTGACCGCCGACGCCGCAAGGATCCGCCGCCCCGCCTCGAGCCCGCCCGTGAGCGAGACCATGTCGACGTCCGGGCTCGCCGCGAGCGCCTCGCCGACCCGCCCACCCGGCCCGAGCACGAGGTTGACGACACCGGCCGGCACGCCCGCTTCGTGCAGCAGCTCGACGAGGATGATCGTCGTCAGCGGCGTCAGCGATGCAGGCTTCAGGATCATCGTGTCGCCGGCGGCGAGCGCCGGAGCCACCTTCCAGCTGATCTGGAGGAGCGGGTAGTTCCACGGCCCGATGAGCCCGCACACCCCCAGCGCCTCGTGGACGATCCGCGAGATGACGTCGGGATTGCCGGCGTCGACGACCCGCGTCTGGTCGTCGCACGCGAGGCGGGCATAGTAGCGAAAGACCTTGATGACGTCGTCGACGTCGTAGCCGCTCTCGCGCAGGGCCTTGCCGGTGTTGAGCGTCTCGGCCCGCGCGATCCGGTCCCGCTCGCGCTCGATGAGGTCCGCGGTGCGGGTCAGCAGTTCGGATCGGGCGGCCGCCGTCGTGCTCGGCCAGTCGGTCGCATCGAAGGCATGACGGGCGGCCGCGATGGCGCGCTGGACGTCGCTGTCGTCGGCGATGTCGACGGTTGCGACGATCGTCGCGTCGGACGGGTTGATGATCTCGCTTGTCGCGCCGGACTCGGGCGAGCCCCACTGGCCGTCGATGAACAGGCTCGGCACGGGTTCCCCAGGTGACGGTGCGGCTCGCAAGGAGGATGGTCGGGCCCCGTGGTGGCGTCAACGCATGTCCCACAGCCCGGGCGGATCGCCCGATCGCGCTGGCGGATCCGTGACGAGACCGACGGCTGCGAGCGATACTCTCCGCCTGCCCGTCACGATCGAACCGCCATCGACGATCGGCCCAGTGGCCCGGAGGAACCCGCGCATGAGTCCGCTCCCCGACAAGGCTCGCGTCGTCATCATCGGCGCCGGCATCGTCGGCAACAGCATGGCCTATCACCTAGCCAAGCTCGGCTGGCGGGACATCGTCCTCCTCGAGAAGGGCATGCTGCCGAACCCCGGCGGCTCGACCGGCCACGCCTCGAACTTCATCTTCCTGACGGATCACGGCAAGGAGATGGCCGCATTCACGATGGAGAGTGCCCGCCAGTACCGGGAGCTCGGGGTGTACGACGAGACGGGTGGGATCGAGGTCGCCCGGACGCCGGAGCGGATGGAGGAGCTCAAGCGCCGGATGGCGTCCTCGACCTCGTGGGGCGTCGAGGGCAGCCGCCTGCTGACTCCCGCCGAGGTCAAGGCGATGGTCCCGTTCATCGAGGAGTCCGTCATCCTCGGCGGCTTCTACACGCCAGGAGTCGGGATCGTCGATTCGCTCCAGGCGGGAACGCTGATGCGCCAGAAGGCCCAGGAGATGGGCGCACTGACGATCGCCGCCAGCGTCGAGGTCACCGGTATCGACGTCGAGGCCGGCCGGGTCCGGCGCGTCCACACCGACGCCGGCACCATCGAGTCGGAGGTCGTCGTCATCGCCTGCGGGGTGTGGAGCCCGCGAATCGCCGAGATGGCGGGCGCCTCGATCCCTCTCACGCCAGCGGTCCACCAGATGATCGACATTGGCCCCGTCCCGATGTTCGCGAACGCGACCAAGGAGGTCGGCTACCCGATC
>DATHGS010000587.1:0-7580 GCA_035490155.1 Candidatus Methylomirabilota bacterium
GCCCTCACCGACCACGCCCGGCATCCCGCCTGCCAGCCAGGCCGTCGGCTCGAGCCCATCTCCGACGACACCGCCGAATCCCGCGACGGTCTACGCCGCGATCGAACCGCAGGTGGTCGCGATCCGGGGCCTCCAGCCGAAGGCGACCGTCGAACCGAAGCTCCTCGACGATGCGGGTCTCAAGAAGCTCGTCACGACGTCGTTCAGCAAGGACAATCCGCCCGAGATCATCGCGGCCAATGGCCGGCTGCTGAAGATGCTCGGCCTGCTCGATCCGGCGGCCTCGCTCGGTGACCTTTACATCGAGCTTCTCGGCAGCCAGGTCGCCGGGCTGTACAACCCGGACGACAAGCAGCTCTACGTCGTCTCGAGGACCGGAGCGATCGGCCCGACCGAGAAGGTGACGTTCGCCCATGAATACACCCACGCTCTCCAGGACCAGAACTTCAACCTGAAGGGCCTCGCGCTCGACCAGATCGGCGAGGGCGACCGGTCGCTCGCCCGGTTGTCGCTCGTCGAGGGTGACGCAACGCTGCTGATGTCGTACTGGGCGGCAGCCAACCTCAGCCAGGCCGAGACGTTCCAGATGCTCGGCGCGTCGCTCAACCCGGAGTCCACCAAGATCCTGACCGATATGCCAGCCGTGCTGCGCGAGTCGCTTCTCTTCCCGTACACCTCCGGTCTGCAGTTCGTGCGGGGCCTCCAGGCCACGGGCGGCTGGAAGGCCGTCAACGACGCCTTTTCCAGGCCGCCGGCCTCGACGGAGCAGGTCCTCCATCCGGACAAGTACGTCGCCAACGAGGCGCCGGTGGCCGTCGGTCTGCCGAAGGACCTGGCGGCGAGGCTCGGGGCGGGCTGGAAGGTCGGGCTCGAGGACACGATGGGCGAGTTCTCACTCAAGGTCTGGCTGGCGAACGCAGGCGGCGGCAAGGGCGCATCCACGGCAGCGGCGGCGAGCGCCGGATGGGGTGGCGACCGCGTCGCGCTCCTGGACGGCCCCGCCGGGGCGACTGTCGTCGCGATCTCGACCAGGTGGGACACGGCCGCCGACGCCGCCGAGTTCGCGACCGCGGCGGGTCTCGTCGTCGACGGCCTGGCGCAGCCGGGCGGTGTCCTGGCGCCGGCCGGTGGCACGACCGTGACCGTGGTGATCGCCTCGAGCCCCGACCTGGTCGGGCGGGTTGAGAACGCGCTGGGCCTCGCCGGCTGACGGTCCCGATTCGCCGGCCGAGGGAGACCGGTTCGGCTACATCGACTCCGGCGCTGAGATCCCGAGCAGGGCCAGGGCGTTGGCCAGCGTCGTCTTCGTGGCCGACGCAAGAGCCAGGCGCTTGGCGGATCGCTCCGGCTCCGTCGGATCGACCACCTTCGCGTCGCGGTAGAACGCGTGGAACTGTGTCGCGAGCTCAGTGGCGTAGGCCGTGACGCCGTGCGTCTCCTCGGCGATGACCGCGTCCTCCACGACCTCCGGCAATCGCGCCACAACCCTCGCCAGGGCGGCCTCCGGCGCACCCTCCAAGCCGCCTCTCACGTCGGACGCTGGAGCGAGACCGGCCTCCGCCGCCTTTCGCAGGATCGAGGCCACCCGGGCATGGGCGTACTGGACGTAGTAGACCGGGTTCTCGGCTGATTGCTTCTTGGCCAGCTCGATGTCGAAGTCGATCGCGCTGGTGGCAGCTCTCGAAGCGAAGAACCAGCGCGCGGCATCGACCCCGACCTCCTCGAGGAGCTCGTCCAGCGTGATGAATTCGCCGGCGCGCTTCGACATCGCGATCTCGACCCCGTCGCGGATGAAGCGGACCCACGAGTAGAGGAGGACCTGGACCGCCTCGGGGTCGTAGCCCATGGCCTGGGCGGCGTTCCGGACCCGGGCCACGGTTCCGTGATGATCGGCGCCCCAGATGTAGATGAGGTGGTCGAAACCGCGACTGAACTTTTCGGTGACGTAGCCAATGTCGGCGGCGAAGTAAGTCGGCCGGCCGTCGGATCGGATGATCACTCGATCCTTGTCGTCGCCGAAGGCCGTCGAGCGAAACCACAGCGCGCCATCCTGGTCATAGACGTGGCCACCGGCCCGCAACCGATCGATCGCCCGCTCGACCCAGCCTTCGGAGTGAAGCGAGGCTTCGCTCTTCCAGACGTCGAAGTGGACACCGAGCCGCTCGAGGCTCGTCTCGATCCCCTCTCGGACCTGCGCAGCGGCCCAGCGCCCGACGATGTCGGCGCCGTCGGCGCCGGGTCCCGTTGCCGCGGCAAGGACGGCGGCCGGCACATCCCGGGCCAGGTCCTCGACGTAGGCACCGTGATAGCCGTCCTCAGGGACGGTCTCGCCATTGCGGACCGCCAGCACGGACGCCCCGAGCAGACCGACCTGGGCACCCGAATCGTTGAAGTAGTACTCGCGGGTGACGGCCTGACCGCCGGCCTCGAGGATCCGGCACAGCAGGTCCCCGATGAATGCTCCGCGGGCGTTGCCGATCGTCAGCGGTCCAGTCGGGTTGGCCGACACGAACTCGACGTTGACCCGCCGCGGCCGGACGGGCGCGACTCGCCCCCAGGCGTCGGGCGCGGCGAGCACGGAATCGATCGTCACCTCCAGGGCTACGTCACTGAGGCGGAGGTTGAGAAAGCCGGGCGGGGCGACCTCGACGGTCGCGATCGGGCTCGTCGGGTCGGCTGCGCCTCGCTCGATCTCGGCCGCCAGTGCGGTTGCGATGTCGAGGGGCGCCCGGCGGTAGGGCCTGGCGAGCTTCAGGGCGAGGTTCGATGCCAGGTCACCGTGCTCGTCGTTGGCCGGTCGCGAGATCTCGACCGCGGGCAGGGTCGCCCCGTCCTCGATGGTCGGCAGCGCCCCGCTGGCGACGGCGCGTTCCCATGCCTCCTCGATGGCCGTTCGGACGCGGTTGCGGATCGGCAGGGGCTGAGCATCGATCTGGGTGCTCGTCACCGGGCGGGCCTCTCCTGTTGAAGTGAAAGGATGATTTGGAGATGAGATCGGTCGGGCGCCAATGGTAGCGGTCGATGAGGACGCCGCAGATCGGTCCAGGACTCGGGGTCGACAGTCGCCCGGGAACCGGATCGGCGGAAGTACTGGTACGACGTTGCGGACCTGCAACGCAAACCCGTGCATCGTCTGTGTCAATCGGTGGACATAGGTGCGATTGGGACTAGAAATGCGTAGTCCGTGCCAGTACCTTTTGCGATCCGTGGGCCGTACGATGCGTCGACCTCGCCGGGGGAATTGTCCAGCAGGGGAACCAGGAGTACCGGCCCTAACGGGCCGTTAACGCTCAGCCTGTCCAATTTCGGACGGCAGGACTCATCAGAGGGTTCGTTTTTATCGTGGCATTGGTCTCGGGGATCGGGAGGTTCTGAAATGGCGTCTCGGGGTATCTGGCGGATCATGAGCGCGCGGGCAAGACGGGGTCTGGCCCTGTCCTGGACGGCGCTCTTCGTGCTTTCACTGCTCTTGCAGTACTTCACCTTCGCAACGGCCTCGGGTGCCCTTGCGGCAGGGATCGGGGTCGATCTCGACCAGTGGGCCAACCAGGCGCCGGCCGGGTGGCAGAACGGCGATCTCAATGGCAACAACTCGACCTATCACGAGGGCGACGTCGTGCCCTTCCGGCTGGCCATCGAGGGCCTTGACGCCGGAACCCACACGATCCACATCAACCACGACTTCACGGCCGGGGGCCACAAGGCCTACGACTTCCTCGCCACCTACAACGTCACCGAGAACGCGACGCCCTGTTCGGCGGGCGGCGGCGCCGTCTCGTCCCTCTGTCCCAGCCTTCCGGCCGCAGACACGGCCCAGTTCGGCAGCGACGGGCGGACGATCAACGGCAAGACAGTCGTTGGTGCCTACGGAGCCACGGGCCGCAACCTGACGATGTACGGGGGTACGATCGCCCCGATTCCGGCTCCCGTCTGCAGCGGCAGCACGGACGCGAACAGCACCTGCGACTACACGATCACCTTCACGACGACGGGATCCGCGGCCTTCTTCCTGTGGGGCGGCCACCTCGCCCGATCCGACTACTGGAATGACCCCTCGGACCCGGATGGGGCCGGCCAGGTCAGCGGCGCGCCGTGGCACATGCGGACGCAGAACCTCGACGGATCCGGGAACAAGAACCAGGACCGCAGCATCCAGCCGAGCGCGCTCGTCCAGCTGCCTGCCCTCGAGATCACCAAGGTCGCCGACGCCGCCAGCGTCAGCGCCGGCGACTCGATCGGGTTCACGGTCACCATCACGAACACTGGCACGGGTGCCGCGGGCGGCCTGTCATTCAGCGATGCCCTCCCCTCCGGCACGGGCGTGAGCTGGGGCATCAACCCAGCGTCGAGCGGTTGGTCGATCACCGGCTCGCCGCCCAGCCAGACCCTGGTCTACAGCCCGACGAGTCTCGCGGCGGGCGCGAGCGCGTCCGTCCACGTCGTGAGCTCAACGACGTCCGCTTCCTGCAAGGCGTACAACAACACGGCGAGCGTGCAGGGGACCAACATCGCGGCGATCCAGGCGAGTGCCTCGACCACCGTTGTCTGCGCAACCCTCGCGATCACCAAGGTCGCCGATGCGACGTCGGTCAACGCCGGCGACCCGATCGGCTACACGATCACCCTTACGAACACCGGCGCGGGCACGGCCCACGGCGTCAAGGTCAGTGACACGGTCCCGACGAACGCCGGCCTCAGCTGGGCGATCGATGCGGCCGGCACGACCGGCACATGGACTCTGTCCGGCGGCATCCTGAGTTTCGGTGGGGCCAATGGCGTCGACCTGGCCTCCGGTGCCAGCGTCCACGTCCACATCACCAGCCCCACGACATCCGCCTCGTGCGGCACCGTCAACAACAGCGCGGCTGCCACATCGACGAATGACGGCAACCCGTCGGTTGGCCCGGTGGCGATCACCGTCAGCTGCGCCACACTCGCTCTTACCAAGGTCGCGGATGCCGCCAGCGTCACGGCCGGCTCCACGATCGGCTACACGATCACCCTGACGAACACCGGCGCGGGCACGGCCCACGGCGTCAAGGTCAGCGATACGGTCCCGACGAACGCCGGGCTTGCCTGGGTGATCGACGCGGCCGGGACGACCGGTACGTGGACCCTGTCCGGCGGCATCCTCAGCTTCGGCGGCGCCAGTGGCGTCGATCTCGCGGCGGGGACCAGCGTCCACGTTCATATCACCAGTCCGACGACCGCCGCGACCTGCGGCACCGTCAACAACAGCGCGGCTGCCACCTCGACGAACGACGGCAATCCGTCGGTCGGCCCGGTGGCGATCACCGTCAACTGTCCGCACCTCGTCATCACCAAGACGGCGGACGCCGCCAGCGTCAGCGCCGGCGACTCGATCGGGTTCACGGTCACGATCGCGAACACCGGTGCCGGCGCAGCGAACGGCCTGTCCTTCAGCGATGTCCTGCCGGGCGGCTCGGGTGTCAACTGGAGCATCAGTCCTGCGTCGGCCGGTTGGTCGATCAGTGGCTCCGCTCCGAGCCAGAGCCTCGTCTACAGCCCGACCAGCCTCGCTGCGGGCGCGACCACGTCCGTCCACGTGGTGAGCGCGACGACATCTGCCTCGTGCAACGTCTACAACAACACAGCAAGCGTTACGGCGACCAACGATGCCGGCGGACAGGCAAGCGCGAACCTGACCGTCAACTGCGGCGCCCTCGGACTCAACAAGACGGCCGATGCCGCCAGCGTCACCGCCGGCTCGCCGATCGGCTACACGATCACCTTGACGAATAACGGCGCGGGCACCGTCCACGGTGTCAAGGTCAGCGACACGGTTCCGACGAACGCCGGGCTCGCCTGGGCGATCGACGTCGCGGGCACGACCGGCACGTGGACCCTGTCCGGCGGCATCCTCAGCTTCGGTGGCGCCAGCGGCGTCGACCTCGCCTCCGGTGCCAGCGTCCACGTCCACATCACCAGCCCGACGACCGCCGCGACCTGCGGCACCGTCAACAACAGCGCGGCCGCCAGTTCGACGAGCGACGGCAGCCCTGCAGTCGGTCCCGTGGCGATCACGGTCGATTGCCCGACGCTCGTGATTGCCAAGGCCGTCAGCGGCAACACCGGCGGCATCGATCCCATCCTGGGTGTGCCACTGGCCAAGATCGGTGACACCCTCCACTACACGCTGACCTACACGGGCACCGGTCATCCAACCAACGCGGTCATCACCGACGTCCTGCCGGTCGGCCTCGACTACGTTGTCGGATCCGCAGCTGGCGACGCGAACTTCACCTTCAGCGGATACGACACGGCGACCCGAACCCTGACCTGGAACGCGGCGACGCTGCCGAACCCGGCCAGCGGTTCCGTCACCTACAACGTCACGGTCCTGACGGCGGCTCCCGAGCAGCCGCAGCCCCTGACAAACACGGCGACGATCGACAGCGCCCAGACCGCACCGGACAGCGATACGGCCCAGGTTGCCGTCGTCGCTCCGCCCCTCGCGGCCACTGGCACGCCACGGATCACGCCTCCCCCGACCGACGCGTTCACTTCCGGGACGGCCCCGAGCAACCCGGGCTTCACCCTGATGCTCATCCTCCTCGGTCTTGCCGGCCTCGCGATCAGCATCGGGTTCGTCACCCCGACGCCGGAGCGGGTCCGCCGACGGGATCGCCGCGGCTGACGCCCGGACGATCTGAGCCGACGCCGGTCGGCGGGCGAGCGATCGCCTCTCCGACCGGCGAGCGGTGACGTCGAAACCCACCCTTTGGGGTCCCCGAGACCCGGACGGGGCGTTCCTTGCCTAAGGAACGCCCCGTCCATCTGTCCGGGGCCGTCCGGACCAGGGTGACCAGAACCTCCGCGGCCACGAGTCCTGCCACGTTCCATGACCCACGTTGTCGCGCGGCAACAGATTTGCGGGCCGTCTCTGCGGTCCGGTGCGGTCCGGTGTGGCAACGCCCGAAAATAGTCCTAGACGAGTACCAGAGCGTCATGCATGATGCCGAAGCCGCGTAGGCAACGGCTCCCGGACTTATTCCGGGATGGACTTATCAAACCGTCACTCGGGAACCCAAACCCATGAATGCTCTTCAGGCTCTCCCTCGCCGCCGCGGCGGCACTCTTCGACGGCTCGGCTGGCTCTCCGCCGCCGCGATGCTCGCCGTCTCCGCTCTTGGGCCGGCCGCCGCTGGCGTCGCCGCCGCCGAGCCAGGTTCACCCGACTTCGTCCCGAACAGCGGCCACACATCGTCGTCTGGCCTGTCGCTCACGATGGGTACAGCGACGATGAACTGCCACGACAGCTCCGTGAACTCATTCAGCGGCAGCTTCACCTACTCCGGTACCGGTCACGTTGTTGTCTACGCAGCCGCGAATGGCGGATCGGATGCAGCCCCGGCCGGCAACGTTCAAAACAACGAGACCACGATCGACGTGTCCGGTAGCGGCACCGTGACCTTCACGCTCACGATCACGTCCCCCTTCACAGCGACCTCGGGTGGCGTGCTGGTCGTGTTCGCCTCGGACGTGGCCGGTGATAATAACTACAACTCGAAGTCCAACTCGCTCAACTGCACGGAGGGAACCCCGCCGAGCACTCCGCC
>DATHGS010000588.1:0-2424 GCA_035490155.1 Candidatus Methylomirabilota bacterium
CCGCTCAGGAGGTAGGACAGCGTCGTCGGGTCGTCGGGGATGATGACCCGACGCTCGACCGGCAGGCCGGAGACCTCGCCGCTGTCAGCGTCTTCCGTCTCAGCCATCGACTCCGGATCGATCTCAGCCGACAGGCCGAAGTCCATGCCCGTCGCTCGCCGTTCGGCCGCATCCGGGTCTTCCTCGCCGGGCATCACGTTCTCGGTCTCGACCTCGACCCGGATGTCGATCTCGTCGGCCGTCTCGCCCTCCCGCGGCTGGAGCAGCTCGAGGTAGTGGACAAACCGGCGGGTCGCCGTGTTCGCCAATCGGCGCGCCGCCTCCTCGTCGCCGACCTCGTCATCGATGACCGTCGCCTCGGCGACGAGGTAGGGCTGGCGGTCCGTCGTGACGTCCGTGATCGCGAAGCGCTTCGTCCCGACGACGAGCAGGTCGTAGCGACCATCCGGGTAGCGGCGCGCCTCGCGGATCTCCGCCAGCGTCCCGATCGCCGAGAACGAGATCGACCCGCCACCGACCTCACGGCCGTCGCGGATCAGGACGATCCCGAACGGCGCCGCCCCCTCGACGCAGTCACGAACGAGCGCCCGGTAGCGATCCTCGAAGATGTGGAGCGGCAGCGCGATGCCCGGACAGAGCACGGTGTGGAGCGGAAAGAGGGGAAGCTCCATGGCCGGTCAAGTCTAGGGACAATCAAAAACGCCGCCGGTGCACCCGGCGGCGTTCGTGCTGCGTCGACGACGCTATTCGATCAGTGGGAGCAACCCTTGGCCGAGCCCGCGTCGTCCGCGGTCCGGAAGCTGGAGCCGCAGCCGCAGGCCGCGACAGCGTTCGGGTTGTTGACTGTGAAGCCCGCGCCCATGAGCGTATCGACGTAATCGATCTGGGAACCCTTGAGGAGGTCGACGCTGTTGCCATCGACGTAGACCTTGACGCCGTTCGCCTCGAGAACTTTGTCCTCGGCGGTCGGCGCATCCTCGAGCATCATCCCGTAGCGAAAGCCCGAACAGCCGCCGCTATAGACGTAGACACGCAGCCCGACATCGGGACTCGTCTCTTCCTTCGTGAGCTCGTGCAGCTTCGCCGCAGCAGCGTCCGTCAGGCTGACGACCGTGGGCTGGATATCCAACATGTATCGGGTTCCTCCTCGAGAGGGCGAGTCGACGGCGATCATTGCAGGGGGACGGCGATCCGTCACTGGCCCAATCGTACGCAGCGCAACGGATTCCGACAAGTGTTGTGCCGAAATCCGCTGCTACCCGTCGATGCGCTCCACGATCGTGGCGATCCCCTGCCCCACCCCGATGCACATCGTCGCGAGGCCGTAGCGGCCACCGGTCCGTCGCAGCTCGTGGGTGAGCATGGTGATGAGCCGCGCGCCGCTCATCCCGAGCGGATGCCCCAGGGCGATCGCGCCGCCATTGACGTTGACCAGGGCGGGATCGAGCCCGAGGTCGTCGATGCAGACGATCGACTGGCTGGCGAACGCCTCGTTGAGCTCGACGAGATCGAGATCCGCGGCCGTGATGCCGGCCCGCTCTAGCGCCTTGCGGGTCGCCGGCACGGGTCCATATCCCATGATCGCGGGGTCGACGCCGGCGACGGCGGTCGAAACCAGGCGGGCCAGCGGCTTGAGGCCAAGCTCGCGGGCCCGATCGGCCTCCACGACCAGCACGGCCGAGGCGCCATCGTTGATCCCGGAGCTGTTGCCGGCAGTGACCGAGCCGCCCTCGCGGAAGGCGGGTCGGAGCTTCGCCAGGGCTTCCGCGCTCGTGTCGGCTCGCGGGTGCTCGTCGCGACCGACGAGGACCGGCTCGCCCTTCTTCGCAGGGACCGTGATCGGGACGATCTGGTCGTCGAAGCGGCCCGCCTCGATCGCCGCGATCGCCTTCTGCTGCGATGCCAGGGCGAAGGCATCCTGGGCGGCACGGTCGACGCTCCATCGCTCCGCGACGGTCTCGGCGGTCTCGCCCATCGAATACGGGTAGTACATCTCGGCGAGCTTCGGATTGACGAACCGCCAGCCGAGGGTCGAGTCGAACATCTCGCGATCGCCCCGATCGAACGCCGCGGCAGGCTTGGCCATGACGTACGGGGCCCTGGTCATCGATTCCACGCCGCCGCCGATGAAGACGTCGCCGTCCCCGACGTTGATCGCATGGGCCGCGCTGTTGATCGCCTGGAGGCCGCTGCCGCACAGCCGATTGACCGTCAGGCCGCCGATCTCGACCGGCAGACCGGCGAGGAGCAGCGCCATCCTCGCGACGTTGCGATTGTCCTCCCCGGCCTGGTTGGCGCAACCGAGGATGACGTCCTCGATGAGCGCGGCGTCGATCCCGGAGCGGTCGACGACGGCCCGGATCGCTGCCGCGGCGAGGTCGTCCGGTCGTACCGAGGCGAGCGCCCCGCCGTACCGCCCGATCG
>DATHGS010000589.1:0-5198 GCA_035490155.1 Candidatus Methylomirabilota bacterium
CTGCTCCTCGTCAGCAGGCAACCGCCAGCAGCAGCGGCGCCGGGCGGCCAGCCGACGTTCACCTATGCCGGTGGTTGGTCCCTCGCCGAGCTGCAGCGCCACCTCGAGGCCGGCGACATCACCGCGATCAGCGCGACGAGCTCATCTCCCGCTGCGGGTAATCCTCCGGACGGACTCGTCGTCAAGACCCGCGATGGCCAGGTCGTCACGATCAACCTGTCGGTCAGCGCCGGTCAGGCCATCAGTGCCCTCTCCGGGCTCGGTTACGGCAGCCTTCTGACGACCGAGGCTCTCGCGGCCAGCCGCTCGACGGGCACCGACGGAGCCCCGAACCCGTTGGCGATCATCCTGCCTCTGCTGATGATTGCGGCGACGATCATCCTCATCTCGCGGATGTCGCGCCGCAACGGAGCGCCGTCGCGCGAGTCATCCAGCGGCTTCTCGACGATCATGCCGGCCGACCCGAACGTCCGACCCACGGGTGACGCCGCGAAGGACGCCACCATCCGTGCGGTTGCGACCCTCGACGACGTGGCCGGCTGCGACGAAGCTAAGCTCGAGCTCACCGAAGCGATCGATTTCCTGCGCTCGCCCGAGCGCTTTCACCAGCTGGGCGCGCGGATCCCGCGGGGGATCATGCTCTACGGCCCGCCCGGCACCGGCAAGACGATGCTCGCCCGGGCCGTTGCCAGCGAGGCCGGCGTGCCGTTCCACTACGCGTCCGGCTCGGAGTTCGTCGAGAAGTACGTCGGCGTCGGTGCCCGCCGGATCCGCGATCTCTTCGCCCAGGCCCGCAAGCTCGGCCGCGGGGTCATCTTCCTCGACGAGTTCGACGCCCTCGGCAAGGCTCGCGGCGGCCCGAACAGCCACGAGGAGCGCGAGCAAACGCTCAACCAGCTCCTCGTCGAGCTCGACGGGTTCGGGACGACCGACGACGTCATTGTCATCGCCGCCACAAACCGGCTCGACGTCCTCGACTCGGCCGTCCTCAGGCCCGGTCGCTTCAACCGCAAGATCCACGTGGGCCTGCCGGACGTGAAGGGCCGCAAGGCGATCCTCGAGGTCCACGCCCGCAACAAGCCGATCGCGATGACGGTCGACCTCGGCGAGATGGCCCGCAAGACCTACGGCTTCTCGGGCGCCCAGCTGGCCGATCTCCTCAACGAGGCTGCGATCATGGCCGCCCGCCGCCTCGGCGACGTGATCAGCGCCGAGGATCTCCATGCCGGGTGGCTGAAGGTGGCAGTCGGCACGTCGCGGCGCCGGTCGATGGACGAGCGGGAGCGCTCGATCATCGCCGCCCACGAGGTCGGTCACGCGATCTGCAGCAAGGTCCACGGCGACAAGCGGCGGGTCGAGGAGATCAGCCTGTTCGCCCACGGCGAGGCACTCGGCGTGACGGTCAGCAGCCAGGAGGACAACGACCTTCCGTCCGAGTCCGACCTGCGCGCCCGCCTCATCGCCCTCATGGGCGGTCGAGCTGCCGAGGAGATCCTGTTCCAGGAAGTCACCGGCGGCGCGTCCAACGACTTCGAGGCAGCCAACGGGATCGCCACGGCGATGGTCACGAAGTGGGGCATGGGCCGCGACCCGGAGGCGGCCGACGGCGGCATCTCCGGTCGCGGGATCCTGTCCTTCCTCGTCCCGACCTCAGGGCACCGCTCGCTGCCGTCCGAGGTCCAGGGTGCTGCCACTCGAGCGATCCGGGCGATCCTCGACGAGGCCTATGCCGAGGCGTCGCGGACGCTCGTCGCCAACATGGACACGCTTCGCCGCCTCGCCGCCTACCTAGTCGAGCACGAGCGGGTAGACGGCACGACCTTCGACGAGCTGTTCGACGGCATCCGCCTCGTCCCGAACGGCGAGGGCGAGTGGCGTGCGGCGACGGCGCGGCCGCGGGCATGGGGTGAGATCGTCGACCTGGCCGCGCACCGGACTCGACCGGCGCTCATCCCGGAGCCGGCCGTTGCGGCGGTTGCCGGCGTCGCTGATCCCGTCGCCGGTTCGGTCGCGGCGGTCGCAAGCGCGGCAATCGTGGCAACCGACGTCCCGTCGCTGACCGCCGATCTCCTCGCGCCGGCCCCCCGGTCCGACCAGGCAGGTGCCCGGGCGCGACCGGCGGGAACTCGACGTCGCGTGGTTCGCTGGCGCCGTCGACCGTCCGCTGCTGCGCGTGCCGCGGCTGCAACCGGCGCGGGCGTTTCGCTCGCGGCCGACCGCACTGCCGCGAAGGCACGAGGCGCGCGCCACATGGCCGCCGAGCTGCTCCACCGCGCCGAGTCATGGTTGCGCCAGAGCGAAGCCGAGGGTGGACTCTAGCCCGTCGGGCGTCGGTCGCACGGACCTGTCGCGGGCCTTGCCCTTCGCCGTCCGCTGCGACGATGCCAGCGGTCCGTGGGGTCCCGCCGTTTAGTCCGAAAACGAACGCCGCCGGAAATCACTTCCGTCCAGGACGATGCGCCGATCTCGGAATCCGGATTCGGACGACCAGGCGCGACAGAAGTGAATTCTGGCGCCGTACGAAATCGGAGTATTGGCAGCGGAGAGATCTGCCCAGACGGGCGGATGAATACCGCTTGCATTCTCCGCGAATATGCGCAACTATTCCACCGTGCGTCAGATCAATCTCACCACTGAGGCGAAGAAGAAGCTCAGGCGGCCCTGCCGGGAGGCACGGGTCCCGGGGCTCTGACGGCGCGTAACGACGACGACCGATGGGCCTCCGGGATCGGAGGCTCCAGGGGCCGCGGACACCACGAACGGTGACCGCGGTCTTTTTTGTTGCCTCCGGACAGGGCGGCCCCTCGACCACTGAGACGAGGAGCAGGACATGACCACGATCATCTTCGGCGACGGGAACCTCGGCCGGGCCATCGCGGCCGCCCTGCGCGAAACGGGGACGGAGCCACGGGTCCTGGGTCGCCCAGCTGGCCGTCGCCACGCGCCGGCGGATGTCGGGGTCGCCGACATGGCCTTCGAGGCGTCGCGCGGCGAAGCCGTTCTCGGCAACGTCGAGAGCGCGCTTGCCGCCGGCTGCCGGCGCTTCGTCATCGCGACGACCGGCTGGGACGACGACCGCCCGGCCGTCGACCGCGCACTTCGCGAGGCCGGCGCGACTGCAGTGGTTGCCGCGAATCTCAGCATCGGGGCGGCCCTCTTCCTCCGGATCGTCGAGCAGGCCGCCTCGCTCTTCGGCGCAGTCGACGGCTTCGATCCGTTCATCGTCGAGTGGCACCGGCGGACGAAGCGCGATCGTCCATCCGGGACGGCAAGGGAGCTGGCGAGGCTCCTCAGCGCCGCGCAGTCGCGATCCTCGGCGTCGCGATCCTCGGCGTCGCGGCCCGCGGAGTCGCGGCCAGCGGACGACCTCGAGGTCGCGGTCGTCCGGGCCGGCTCGTCGCCGGGGATGCACCTGGTCGGGTTCGACGCGCCGGGCGAGACGATCGAGCTTCGACTGACCGCGCGCGATCGCTCCGCGTACGCCAGCGGAGCACTTGCCGCGGCGGCCTGGCTGTCGAGCGCGTCCAGGTCGGCCGGGTGCCACCCCTTCGACGAGGTCGTCGACGAGGTGACCGACCCGGCGCTGGCCGCCACCGCCTGACCCGATCCACCCGATCCACCCGAACCAGCTCCAGAAACGAAAGGGACACCACGATGACATCGATCGCACGCACCACGACCACCTCGAGGCCCGCCCTGCGTGGCGCGCTCACGGCACTGGTCACGCCGTTCACCGCCGACGGCGACCTCGACGAGATCGCATTCCGACGGCTCGTCCGCTGGCAGGTCCTCGCCGGGATCGACGGCGTCGTGCCCTGCGGCACGACCGGCGAGGCGCCCACCCTCAGCGACGACGAACGCGACCGGCTCATCGCCGCAACCGTCGAGACGGTCGCCGAGCGGCCCTCGCGAGCCCGGGTCGCGGTCGTCGCCGGAACCGGCACGAACGACACTGCGGCGACGATCCGCTCGACGCGACGGGCCGCAGCCCTCGGCGCAGATGCCGCGCTCGTTGTCGCGCCGTACTACAACCGACCGGACGGGCGGATGCTCGAGGCCCACTTCCGGGCCGTCGCCGACGAGGGTGACCTGCCGATCGTCGTCTACAACGTCCCGTCGCGAACCGGCACGAACGTCGACGTCGACACCTTCCTGCGGCTGGCCGAGCACCCGCGGGTCGTCGCCGTCAAGGAGGCTTCGGGTAACCTCGAGCAGATCGCCCGGATTTGCCGCGATCGTCCCCGCGACGTGGCGGTTCTCGCCGGCGACGACGCGTGGACGCTGCCGGTCCTCGCCCTCGGTGGCGACGGCGTCGTGTCCGTCGCCTCGAACGAGATCCCGGGCGAGATGGTCGCCCTGTGCGCCGCTGCCCGGGCCGGCGATTGGGCTTCGGCGCGGAGTCACCATGAGCGCTGGTTGCCGCTGTTCCTCGCGAACTTCCGCGGCGGCCCGAACCCGGTCCCGGCCAAGGCCGCCCTGGTCCTGATGGGCCTCCTCGACAGCGACGCCGTCCGGGCGCCGCTGCTGCCGCTCGACGCCGAACCGCGAGCGTCGCTCGCCACGGTCCTCCGGGCGAGCGGACTTGTCGAGCCGGCGGGCGGGCGATTCGCCGCCGACCGGCGGGAGGCGATCGCATGAGCGCGGTCTCGCCGACGCGGCCTGCCGGGACCATCGATCCCGTGACGCTCCTCGCCGACCTCGAAGCCGGCCGGCTCAGGGCCGCCGAACCCGACGCGACCAGTCGGGACGGCTGGCGTGTCCGGCCGGAGGTCAAGGCGGCGATCATCGCCCTGTTCAGCGACCGGACGACGCGCGACTGGACGGTCGGGCCGTTCTGGTTCAGCGATCGCGCGGCGGTCCCGCCACGGGACTTCGCCGGCGGCGGACCGTGGCGGATCGTGCCCGGTGGCACGAGCGTCAGGTCCGGAGCGAGCCTCGGAGATGGCGTCGTCATCATGCCGCCCTCGTTCGTGAACGTCGGCGCGTGGATCGGTGTCGAGACGATGGTCGACAGCCATGTGCTCGTCGGCTCCTGCGCCCAGATCGGCGCTCGCGTTCACCTCGCCGCAGGGGTCACCATCGGTGGCGTCCTGGAGCCGCCCGGGGGTCGGCCGGTGATCGTCGAGGACGACGCGTTCGTCGGAGCGGGCAGCTGCCTGCTCGAGGGGGTGCTGGTTCGAAGCGGCGCCGTGATCGGT
>DATHGS010000590.1:0-11367 GCA_035490155.1 Candidatus Methylomirabilota bacterium
CGTCTCGATCGCGCTGCCCGATCGCGTGAGCGTCACGATCGTCGAGCGTCGACCGATCGTCGTCTGGCGGGTGGGGGAGCGGCGGCTCCTCGTCGACGACGGAGGTCTGCTCTTCGCGGACCTCGCGTCGAGCGCCGCCGCGCCGGCGATCGATGCGCTGCCCGTCGTGACCGACAGTCGAGCCGCGTCGGCGGAGCTGGCGGTCGCGAAGACCCTCGACCAGGTCGATCTCGACGCCGCGTTCCGGCTTGCGTCGCTCACCCCGGCGCAGGTCGGCAGCAGCGCCGCCGGGCTGACCGTCGCTGTGACCGACGAGCACGGCTTCGTCGTCAGCAGCGGGCCGAAGGGCTGGGAGGCGTGGTTCGGTTTCTACGGCCTCAGCCTGCGGACGCCGGAGCTCATCCCGGGCCAGGTCCAGCTGCTCAAGACGCTTCTGGTCGGCCGCGAGGCGACCGTCAAGACCGTGATCCTCGCCGATGATCGCGAGGGCACCTACGTTCCGAAGGCGAGCACGGCGCCGAAGCCATGACGATGTGCGTCATCGGTTGCCGCTCGTCGCTCGCGTCGGGTAGCCTTGCCGAAACGCACCGGAAAGAGGGCGACGCCGAGTGTTCCTCCCCCTGGCGGGTCTCCTCGTGGGCGTCCTTGCCGGGCTCGTCCTCAATGTCAACGTCAGCTTCGAGTTCAGCCGCTACTCGGCGGTGGCGATCCTCGCCGCGCTCGATTCGGTCCTTGGTGCGGTCCGGGCGGAGCTCGACGGCGTCTACGACAATCGGATCTTCATCAGCGGGTTCGTGACGAATGCCATCGTGGCCGTCATCCTGACATTCATCGGCGACCGGCTGAGCCTCGATCTCTATCTCGTGGCATTGATCAACTTCGGCTTCAGGATCTTCAACAACGTGGCGCTCATCCGGCGCCACTTCGTATAGCGGGAGGTACGGACGACGGCGGTGGAGAGAGAAGCGGTCCTCGTCGGGGTCGACGTCGGCACGTCGAAGGTCTGCACGCTCATCGGCGAGGTGAGTCGTGACGGCCGGCTGACGGTCATGGGCCACGGGACCGTCCCGTCGTCGGGTCTCAAGAAGGGCGTCGTCGTCAACATCGACCAGACCGTCCGCTCGATCGCCGAATCGGTCGAACGCGCCGAGCGGCTCTCCGGCTGGAAGATCGACCGGGCCTTCGTGGCAGTCGGTGGCCAGCACGTCGAGAGTCTCAACTCGCCCGGCCAGGTGGCGGTCAGCGGGCAGCGCAAGGAAGTCAGCCGCGAGGATGTCAACCGGGCGATCGAGGTCGCCCGGGCCATCTCGATCCCGTCGAGCCTGGAGGTCCTCCACGTCGAGCGGCGCGGCTTCAAGGTCGACGGCCAGGAGGGGGTCAAGGATCCGCTCGGGATGAGCGCCCTCCGGCTCGAGGTCGAGGTCCATATCGTCAGCGGCTCGGCGACGGCCGTCCAGAACCTCTCGAAGTGCGTCAACGCCGCGGGGGTCAAGATCGACGAGCTTGTCGCCTCGGCCCTCGCGTCGGGCGAGGCAGTCCTGTCCGATACAGAGAAGGAGCTCGGCGTCGCGGTCGCCGACATCGGCGCAGGGACGATCGATCTGGCGATGTTCGCCGACGGCTCGCCGTTCCGGACGGCCGTCCTGCCGGTCGGCGGCAACAACGTCACGAATGACGTCGCGATCGGGCTCAAGACGAGCCTCCAGGTCGCCGAGGAGCTGAAGATCCAGCACGGAACGTGCAACCTCGCTTCGGTGACCGAGGACGAGGAAATCAGCGTGTCGGTCCTCGGCGAGGAAGCCGGCCGGACGATCGGTCGTCTCGAGGTCTGCGAGATCATCGAGGCCCGGATGCGCGAGACGTTCGAGCTGGTTCGCGGCGAGATGTCGCGGGCCGGCAGCGGGATGCTCCCGGCGGGCATCGTCCTGACCGGCGGGGCCGCCCAGCTGGCCGGCACGGCCGAGCTCGCCCGCGAGGTCCTCGGGATGCCGGTTCGCATCGCCTCGCCTGCGGGTATCGGCGGGCTCGTCGACACGCTCCTGACGCCCGCCTACTCGACGGCCGTCGGCCTGCTGACCTGGGGTGCCGGCGCCCTGATCGACGGGGAGCCGTTGCGGTACGAATCGGCGCCGGCGTCCGGCGGGCTCGGGCGGCTGCGGGATGCACTGCGGAGCATCTTTCCTTAGATCCTCGGGCCGATGGCGTCGCGGCGCTCCGCCTCGGACCTCGGAGGGCGTGAAGCGGCTCCCCGTTGAGGGTGCCCGTTGGAGTGGGACCGTGAGTGGATTCTCGCCCCACGTGCACATCGAGCATGGTCGACAGCTGCGGTCGTCGACCTGGGCCGCATCAGGCTTGAATCCTGTCGATCTGGTTCGTGGCGCGAGAATTCTCGACGTGTCTTTGCCCCTTGTGACCGGTCGCGCCTCGAGAAGGAGTACAACGCGTCGCATGTGCACGTGCCACGAGAATCGACGCGGCGAGTGAAGACGACCCAGCTCACGATCCGGACCGGGTCCGAGCCGAGCCTGACCGACCTGACGGCCGCCTGCGCGAGGTTCGTCGACGGCGAGGGCGATGGGCTGCTCAACGTCTTCGTGCCGCACGCCACCGCCGGGCTCGTGATCGTGGAGTTGGGGGCGGGATCGGACGATGATCTTCTCGCCGCGCTCGATAGATTGCTGCCGCGCGACGATCGCTGGCGGCATCGCCACGGCTCGCCCGGCCACGGTGCGGATCATGTTCTGCCGTTGCTGGCCCCGCCGTCGCTGACCGTTCCGGTCGTAGATGGCGAGCTGGCCCTGGGGACGTGGCAGTCGATCGCCCTGCTCGACCCGAACCGCGACAACCCGACCCGAACCGTTCGCCTCAGCTTCCTGGGCAGCCCGGATCGCGACGACGGGGGATGAGCCCGGCCGAGCCCGAAACGGTCAGCGCCGACCACGCCTCCGCCGCCCCGGCGCCGCCGCGAGCCCCCGGAGAGGGACGGTGCCCGCGGCGGCGCTGAGGAGCACGAGGAGGATCGGAAGGAAGGGCGTGCGGCCCTCGACCCGCGCCGCGCCGGGTGCGATGTCAGTGCTTGGCGGGGTGATCTGCGGCCGGCCGGTCGCCGCCTGGACCTCGCCGCGCGGCTCCGGGCAGTCGAGCGAGATGCTCTTCGCGGCGGGGTCGAGGACGATATCCGTGGTCGGCCCCGCCGCGAGGCCGGCCTTCTCCGACGACCAGCTCGCGGTCTCCGTGCAGCCGTTCGCATCGACGAGCGAGCTCGTCTTGTCCGAACGGACATCGAAAAGAACTACGGGCGCGCCATCCGTTGCCCGCGCCACCCCGCCGAGGGTCGCGTCGCCGCTCGCATTCGTCGTCGCGGTCACGGTCTGGATCGGGGCCGCCGGGTCGCGGTACGCCGTGAGGGTGACGGTCGCGCCGGCGATCGGTCCATCGTCGGGATCGGCCTGATGCACCGTCACGATCGCGTCGAGGACGACGTCCGTCGGCGGATCGGCGGCCGCCGCTGGTCCCGCCCCGAGAATCGAGGCCAGCAGCGCCCCGCCGACGGCAAGCGCCGCCGTGTTCCGACCGTACCTGTATCCCAACGCGCGCTCTCCCGAAGGTCGCATGAGTCCCCGTCCCGCGACAGTGGAGCGAGCGGGGAATCGTGTCCACTAGGGCATACGCCCCATCGGCAGGCTGTGCGTCGGCGCACCACGGGAGGGCGCCACGAGGCGGACTTGCGTGCGCCGATCGGGATGAACCGATGGTAGACTCGCGAAAATCCGGCGGATCCTCGACATGCGTTACCAGGGGCGCAGATCCGGCGGCTGTCAAAATCGACTATCGACAGGGCCGGAAAGCCACCGGAGGATAAGGCGATGCCGCTGCGTTCCGATTCCGAGAACTTCGCGCTGATTCGCGTCATCGGTGTCGGCGGTGGCGGCAGCAACGCCGTCAACCGGATGATCCGGGCCGAGATGATGGGCGTCGAGTTCATTGCCTGCAACACGGACGCCCAGGCGCTCCTCCAATCGGATGCGCCGCACAAGATCCGGATCGGGGACAAGATCACGAGGGGGCTCGGCGCCGGAGGCGACAGCACGATCGGCCAGCGATCGGCGGAGGAAGACTCCGAGAAGATCGCCCAGGCCCTCGCAGACTCGGACATGGTCTTCATCACGGCGGGCCTGGGTGGCGGTACTGGCTCTGGAGCTGCGCCGATTGTGGCCCAGCTTGCCAAGGATGCCGGAGCGCTCACGATCGGCGTCGTCACCAAGCCGTTCGGTTTCGAGGGCGCCAAGCGCAAGCTCATCGCCGAGAAGGCCGCCGAGGAGCTCAAGGCGTCGGTCGACACCCTCATCACGATCCCGAACGATCGGCTCAAGGACGTCGTCCAGAAGAACACCTCGATCATCGACGCCTTCCGCGTCGTCGACGACGTGCTCCGTCAGGGCGTCCAGGGGATCAGCGACATCATCACGATGCCGGGGCTGATCAACCTCGACTTCGCCGATGTCCGGGCGATCATGAAAGACGCCGGTTCGGCGCTCATGGGCATCGGCCGGGCCACCGGCGAGAACCGTGCCGTCGAGGCCGCCCGGCAGGCGATCGCCAGCCCGCTCCTGGAGGTCAACATCCAGGGCGCCCAGGGGATCCTGTTCAACATCACCGGCTCGTCGAGCCTGAGCCTTTTCGAGGTCACCGAGGCCGCGGAGGAGATCCGCGCGGCGGCGGACCCGGAGGCCAACATCATCTTCGGGACAAGCTTCAACGAGCGCCTCGGCGAAGAGGTGATGATCACCGTCATCGCAACCGGCTTCGATGGGGGCCACCGGCGCGAGACCGTGCGTCACGCCGCAGCCGACCGGCCGGCAGAGGCGTCGACCTCCATTCGGGCGCCGCGCGAGCGGGATTTCCTCGAGGAGCTCGAGCGCCAGCGGAGCCAGTCGGACGGCGGCTTCCACATCGCGCCCGCAGACGATCGCGCCGCCGCCGCTGCTGCGACGCCGCGCGTCGAGCGGACCGTCGGAGAACCGGTCCCGGTCAAGCGGGCGACCACCTACGACGCGGACGACCTCGAGATTCCGAGTTTCCTTCGACGCAAGTAGCTGACCGGTGGGTAACCCACCGGCCCGATCGGACCCGGCCGAGGTAGCGCGACTGCGCGACGCGCGCCGGCGCGTGCTCGACCAGATTGCTGGTGCGTGTGCGCGCGCCGGGCGCGATCCGGCCGGCGTCACCCTCGTCGCCGTCTCCAAGACCGTTCCGGCTGAACGACTCGTCGCGGCGGTCGAGGCCGGTCTCGCGATCCTCGCCGAGAACCGGGTCCAGGAGGGCGAGGCCAAGATGCCGCTCGTGCCCGGCGCCACGTGGCACCTGGTCGGCCCGCTCCAGTCGAACAAGGCCCGCCGCGCGCTCGACACGTTCAGTCTCATCCAGTCGGTCGACTCGACCGATCTCGCCCGCCGGCTCGATCGGCTGGCCGCCGAGGCCCGGCCGGGCCAGGCGGTGCCGATCCTCCTGCAGGTCAACGTCGACGACGACGTCGCCAAGGCCGGCTTCGAGATCGCCGCTCTGCAGGCCGATCTGGACGAGATCCTCGAGCTGCCGCGACTCGACGTTCGCGGCCTCATGACGATCGGCCGGCTGGTCGACCGTCCCGAGGACGCACGACCGACGTTCCGGGCCCTCCGTCAGCTGTCCGAGCGGCTACGAGACGGCCGGCCGAGGCTCGGCGCGGAGCTGTCGATGGGGATGAGCGCCGACTTCGACGTCGCGGTCGAGGAAGGGGCGACGATCGTTCGCGTCGGTCAGGCGCTGTTCGGCGAGCGGCCCCATGACCACGTCGGTCATCGCGACGCCACGGGGGGCGGCTGATAGACTCGGCCGGTGGAGTTCACCCCCGCGGACCCCGTCCACAGCGTTCGGTTGCGCTGAATCCTGCCTGATCACGACGTTCGCTTCGCGGTCCGCCTGACCCCCCGTGCCGGGTCCGACCATGTCGACGGCGTGGTCGACGGCGTGCTCCGGGTGCGCGTTGCTGCGCCGGCGGTCGGCGGTGCCGCCAACCAGGGCCTACTCGCGTTTCTTGCCGACGAACTGGGGATCGGTCGGCGCTCCATTCGCCTCGTGGCCGGCGCCGCGGGCCGCCAGAAGCTGATCGTCGTGGAGGGCGTCGACCCGGAGACGATCGTTGCCCGCTGGCCGGGGCTGCGGGTATGATCCGGGTCCGTCGGACGCCCTGAGCGGCGCCACGACCCTTGGGGCGATTGGCTCAGTCGGTTAGAGCGCGCGGTTCACATCCGCGAGGTCACTGGTTCGAATCCAGTATCGCCCACCAGAATGACCCTACAGACGCAGGGCCCCTCGGGCCCTGTTTCTGTGTCCGGCGTGGAGCGTGGGTCGAATCTCCATCAGGCGGCCCTCCCGAGCCGGATCAGCGCCTTGACGGCCCGACGTTCGTCCATCGCCGCATACGCGTCCGCGATGCCATCGAGATTGGTCTCGAAGTCGAACACGCGTCCCGGATTGATGCGCCCCGCGAGCACATCGTCGAGGAGCTCAGGGATGTATCGGCGGACCGGTGCGACGCCACCGCGCAACCCGACGTTGCGGAAGATGACGGTGTTGATCGGCACCTCGGTGTCGTGCGGGACCCCGACCGCGCCCACCATCGAGCCCGGACGCGCGATCGCGAATGCCGTTGCCATCGACTGGTTCGTCCCGACGCACTCGAGGGCGGCGTCGACGCCGATGCCATCGGTCATGGCCATCACGGCCGCGGTCGCCGCATCGCCACGCTCGGCGAGGATGTCGGTGGCGCCGAAGTCGCGCGCGAGCGCCTGGCGGGCGGGGTTCCGGGACAACGCGATGATCCGCCCGGCTCCGAGACGCTTTGCCGCGATCATCGCGCACAGGCCGACGGCACCGTCGCCGACGACCGCGACAGTGTCGCCCGATGTCACGCCGCCGCTGACCGCGGCGTGGTGGCCGGTGCACATCACATCAGAGAGGGCGAGGAGCGAGCGCATCGTCGGGTCGTCATGGCCGGACCCCGGGACCTTGACGAGGGTGGCGTCTGCGAACGGGACTCGGACCGCTTCGCCTTGGCCACCGTCGATGCCATGGTTCCCGAACGAGCCCCCGTTGGCGCAGTTCGACGGCCAGCCGGCGAGGCAGTGCGGGCAGGTGCCGTCGTTGTAGGTGAACGGGGCGACGACGAAATCGCCCTCGGCGAGGCCGGCCACGGCCGACCCGACTTCGCCGACGACGCCGATGAACTCGTGCCCGATCGGGCCGATGTCGTGGGGCGACTCGCCGCGGTAGTACCACAGGTCAGACCCGCAGACGCACGCGAGGGCGACGCGGACGATGGCATCGGTCGGCGCGGCGATGGTTGGGTCGGGCCGGTCGCCGACGTCGATCCGCCCGGGTCCCTGGAACATCGCTGCACGCATGGTCACACCTCTCCTGGTGAGAGCGTAGTCGAACGTTCGCGATCGGCCGTCGGATTGCTGCCGTCAACGAGACGCTGGGGATCGCCGAGCTGCCGCAGATCGACCTCTGGGACTGAGGCCATCCGGCCGACCCTCAGGCGTCGGCGGGAAGGGCCGCCACGATGCGTCGAGCCCGCTCCGGGTCGATCGGGCAGGACTCATCGCCGTCCTCGTGCAGGTACGTCCCGATGATGACCCCGTCTGCATCGCCGATGAGGCCCGCAAGGGTCAGCGGCGTTGCGCCGCCTCCGACGATCCGTCGCACCGAGGGCGCCCGCTCCCGTGTCTCGGCGAGGCGGGCGATCGTGGCCGCTGGGTTTCCGCCCGTCACGACGATCGTGGTCGCTCCGGCCTTGCCGGCTGCGGCCACTGCGTCACCGAAGGCAACCGGCCACACCGGCGCGCCGGTCCGGTCATGGACGTCGGCCCAGATCTCGATGGGTGGGTCGCCGAGCCGGTGCCGATAGGAGAGAGCGGCCGCGGCGCAGCCGTCGAGCGTCCCCTCGGCCCGCCGCATGACCCCGATCCAGACCTTGAGCCGGACGAACGCGGCTCCGGCCCCATAGGCGATCGCGAGGCTCGCCTCGGGGTCGTCGCTCGGCAGGTTGAGGCCCCAGACCGGCTCCGGATAGCGCTCGACGAGGCGACCGAGCAGGGCGGCAACGGATGCCGTCTCCGCGGTCGTCTCGTGGCGCCATGGGCTGCAGGTGGCGAGGTTCTGGACCATCAGCGTCCGGAAACCGGCTTCCAGCAGGACGTCCGTGTCACGGGCGCAGCGGTCGACGACCGCGGCAACTGACGCCATCCCGCCGGGATCGTGCGGGAAACCCGGGAACTGGATCATGCCGATCAGGCGGTTTCGGGCGGTCATCCGCGGGGCTCGCCCACCGCCGCGCGGCCCGCGATGGCCTCGACGATGGCGCCGCTGACCGCCTCGGGCCGATCGACGAGCCGGACGAGATCGAGATCCCGCTGATCGACCACGAGGAGCTCGCGGATGAGAGCGTGGAGGCGACGCCACGCCCGTCCGAACAGGACCAGCGGCGGGTTCCTCCCCGGGTCGGTCTGGAGGTTGGCCCAGGCCACCGCCGCCTCACCGAGCGTACCGAGACCGCCGTCCAGCGCGACGATCGCGTCACAGGCGGCGAAGGCCGTCAGCCGGTCGAAGTAGGAGTCGACCCAGCGGACCTCGCCGATCCAGGCGTTTGGCGCGAGACTGCCCCAGCCGCGGACGGGCAGCCCGATGACCGTGCCTCCAGCCTCCGCTGCCCCCCGGCTCACCGCCTCCATCAGGCCGCCGTAGCCGCCGGTCATGACGGCGAAGCCTGCCGTGGCGATCTCCCGACCGACACGCAGTGCGTCGTCGTAGCGTGGATCGCCGGGCTGGATCCGGGCCGAGCCAATCACGCCGACCAGCCGACCCTGACCCGCGGTCGTAGCGGCCGCCGCCTCGGCGACGGGATCCCCGGTGCCCGGCCCGGGAGGAATGCTTCCGCCCATGGTCACGCCTCGCCTCAACCGGCCACGAACTGGTGGCCGCGGATGCCCTTGCCGGCCTCGACCGTCACGATCAGCCCGCGGAGGACACCGTCGGAATACTCGCTGCCGGGATTGAACACGGTCGTCCGCCCCACCTTCGCCAGGCCGCGCGACTCGTGGATGTGGCCGTGCAGGCCGAGGAGCGGCTGGTGGCGCTCGATCGCGTCGCGCACGGCCGTCGAGCCGACGCCGCCGACAACCGCCGATCCGTTCCGGATCACCGGGCTCAGGTCGGCGTTGAGGATGATCGCCTCGTCGAGCGACGAGTCCTTCGGTGGGACGTGAAGGTTGAAGATCGTCCGATCGGGCCGCGTGACCTGAGATGCGATCGAGTCGATCCGCGCCAGCAGCTCCGGTTCGTCAAGCTCCCGCGGCGAGTCCCACGGGGTCCGGTTGGAGAACCCGAGGGATACGAGCTCGAGGTCACCGGGCAGCGGCACGACCCGGCCCTCCGGGTTGATCACCCGGTCGGAGCTCGACAGGAGCTCGTCGATGAATGGCTGGTCGTCGTTGCCCGGCGATACGAGACAGACGATCTGTGTTCCGACCAGGCGCTCCTCGGCGAAGTCGAGCCAGCGCGTCACGGTCTCCGACATCAATCTCCGGAAGGCGGCCTGGACCTTGGCCGGATCGGCGTGGAGCTCCTCGAGCTCGTCCGGCCCCATCCGCGCGGCGTAGTAACCCGCGTCGCCGACGAGCTTCTGGATGCTGGGCAGCTCGTCCTCGCCGAACCGCCGTGTCCTCCCGAAGATCTCGGCCACGAAGCGGCCCGCCGCCTCCTCGACGATCGGGACGATCATCTTGCCGGTCACGTCGCCGCCCATGATCAGGACGTCGGCGCCGTAGAACGCTCCGGCATTGATGAACTTCCGGAAGCATCGCTCCGAGCCGTGGATATCGGTCGCGTAGAACAGTTTGATCGGGCGGCTCATCGGCCCGCGACCTCCTCGGGCAGCTCGTACCACGGCACGCGCCGACCGATCGCCGCGCGTGACCGCCAGCCGATGGAGCGCGGTGCCGACGCGATGACGGCCCGGACCTCGTGGATTCGATCGACGATCGCATCGCGAATCGTCTCCTCGATGCCAACCCCGGCGAGGGCATACGCCTCCAGCCTCGCGAGATTGTCCGAGATCGTGGTGTACCAACCCCAGTCGCGTCCGGTCACGCTCGCCAGCCGTCCCGGGTCGACCTGCTCGATCGGGTCGGCATCGCCGATCGAGTGATGTGCGAGGAGGGCCAGGACGTCGGTCAGGTCCTTGGCATTGACCTCGACGATCTGGAGCTTGGTCAGGAGCAGGTCCGCCGGCGAGATCGAGGGGCCCGTGGGCGGCAGGTGCCGATCCACGTCGAGGGCGTGGCACATCCGGAACGCACCGACGAAGGTGTCGACCTGGCGGCCATTGAGCGGGTCGTAATGGAGGAGGCGACGGTGGCCGTGGAGGGCGTTGAAACGGCTGTTGGGCTCGTAGCCTGAGGTCTCGAGGACGTGGCGGAACGCCTGCCCGGCCGAGCGTGGAATGACGTAGTCGAGATCGCCGTACGTTCGGCGGAACGGCAGCGGGATCGGGCCGTGGGCGTGGAGGGCGACGCCCGCGCCGCCGAGCAGCCGGGCGACGATGCCGGCTTCGGTCGAGATGGCCGCGAGGCGGCGCCCCTCGTCGAGGACGTCGGGAAGGGGACCGCTCATGCCGGTATTCCGCGCGTGTCGCGATGGATCGTCTCGTAGTGCTCGATCTCGTGCTCCCTGGATGGAAAGCCGTACGACCGGGCACCGAGCCGTTCGGCCATGAAGAAGGCGGTCAGGGCCAGCGGCAGGCACGTCAGGAGCGGCGAGAACGCCTCGTCGAGCCCGGCCGCGACGGGCAGTACGACGGTTGCCCGGCGGGCGACCGCGTCGTCCACGACGTCGGACACGAGGATGCTCGGCGCTCCGATGAACGCCATCTCGTCGATGAGCTCACCGGCCCGGTCGCGAGACGCGCCGGCCGGGGCGACGACGACGACCGGCGTCGTCGGGCCGCTGATGAAGTACTGCTCGTGGGCCCACTCCTCGAGCTGCTGGGCAACCCCGTAGCGCTGCGGCCCCTCGAACAGCTTGGCCGCGCCGAACTCGGCGCTGGCCCGGCTCGGGCCGGAGCCGAGGAACGTCGTCGATGGCGAGGCGGCCAGGAGCACGGCGGCCCGTTCGGCCGGCTCGGCGGACGCCCGGATCGTCTCGCGGGCGAGGTCCGGCGCCGCCACCAGACCGGACGCGATGCGGGCAGCGCCATCCGTTCGGCCCGCGACGCGGGCCAGCTCGCCGGCGAGGGTCAGGAGGGCGACGACCATCGCCACGTACGTG
>DATHGS010000591.1:0-3725 GCA_035490155.1 Candidatus Methylomirabilota bacterium
CGGATCGGCATCGTCTTCCAGGCCTTCAACCTGTTCCCCCACATGAGCGTTCTCGACAACGTCACGCTGGGGCCGCGCAAGGTCCTCGGGCTGGGTCGTGGCGAAGCGGAGGCCGACGCGACCGAGCTCCTCGAGCGGTTCGGCCTGGCGCCGAAGCGGACCGACTATCCGGATCGCCTGTCAGGCGGGCAGCAGCAGCGCGTCGCAATCGTCCGAGCGCTGGCGATGCAGCCGGACCTGCTCCTCCTCGACGAGGTGACGAGCGCCCTCGACCCCGAGCTCGTGGCCGAGGTGCTCAACGTGATCCGCGAGCTGGCCGCAGGCGGGATGACGATGGTCATCGCGACCCACGAGATGGGTTTTGCCCGCGACATCGCCAATCGGGTCTGCTTCCTTGACGCCGGTCAGATCCTCGAGGAGGGTCCTCCGGCCGAGATGTTCAGCGCGCCGCGCGAGGAACGAACCCGCCAGTTTCTCCAGCGGGTGATCGACGCGGGGCGCCTCTAGCGCTGGGCGAGCTGCTTGCCTCCAGCCGCGCGCCTACTTCTTGACGTCCCGCTCCGCCCAGCGCTCGCCGCCGCCGGGATTGGCGCCGCCACCGGAGAGGCCGCCTTCGGACTCTGCGATCTCCTCGTCCGTGGGGCCCGGGGTGCGGGTGCCATCCGGGCGCTGGCGCGCCATCTGGTTCTCTTTCCAGGTCGGGACCTTGTCGTCCTTGTCGGGCGGCGCTGCGTCCGCATCGTCACCGAAGTCGGGCCGCATGTCCTCGCGGTCCCAATTCGCCGGTTTTCCGGTCCCGGAAGGGTTGGCCGGGTCAATTCGTTCGTCGTCCATCGGAGGCCTCCGGCATGTGGTCGCTGGCGCGAACGTGCGGTCCAGTGACAGGCTGATTATCGCGCGGGGGGCAAGTTCGAGCGGCCCGCGCCGGCCGCCAGGGATTGCGGGTTTCTGTCAGTCGGCCGAAACGGCGCTCGCGACGGCCGGGGCTCCCTGGCCCGGATCGGCGCGAGCGGGCCGGCAGGCATCGACGAACGCCTGCCACAGCGCCTCGAAGCCGGCGGGCGTCGACTCCGTGCGCTCCGGGTGGCACTGGACGCCGACGACGAAGCGCGAGCCCGATCCCTCGAAGGCCTCGACCAGTTCGCCCCCCTCGCTGGCAGCCCAGCCGGTCGCGACCAGGCCTGGGGCGAGGTCGGCGGGGCGAACCGCCTGGTGGTGATACGTGTTCACCGGCAGCTCCGAGGCGCCGTCCGGGGCGATGATCGCTGTCAGACGTGCCTCGCCGTCCAGCCGCAATGGATGGATCGAAGCCGGGCCGGCGCTCCAACCGGGACCGGCGTGACCCGCGAGGTCCTGGAGGAGCGCTCCGCCGGAGAAGACGTTGATCGCCTGGAAGCCGCGGCAGATCCCGAGGACGGGCAGGCCTCGCACGTCGGCGGCGGCCCAGGCGGCGGCCTCCAGCTCGTCCCGCTCCGGCTCGATGTCGACGCTGCCCAGGTTCGAGGCGCCGTAACGGGCCGGATCGATGTCCGCTCCGCCGGTCAGGAGGAGGCCCTCCATCGAGCCGAAGGCGGCCGCTCGCTCCGCCGGATCCGCGGAGCCGTCGATGACGATCGGCAGGCCGCCGTGACGCTCGATGGCGTCGGCGTACAGACGGTTCTTGCGGGTCGCCAGGTCGGGATCCGAGTGGCGCCCTGGAACGGTCACCGTGACGAGGATACGGGGGAGAGGACTCTGGCTCACGAAGCGAGGATAGCCGCACGGACCGCCGTTCGCCCGTGCCTGGCCCTCAGAACGAGGCCGAGGGCACGGGCGAAGCGCTCGGCGAGGAGAGGGAGTTCTCGTCGAAGATGACGTTTGGGATGAGGACCAGCGTCCAGCCGATCCGGATCGAATTCGGGGCGTACTTGCTGGACTCGGGATCGAGGGATGGGTAGGTGGCACGGTTCCAGAAGGCGATGCTTCGGGCCTTCGTGCCGAACCTGTGGGCGATCGTGTTGAGCGAGTCACCGGCCTTGACCACGTAGGACATGAACGTCGGCATCGGTGTCGGTGTCGGCCGAACGAACGACGGACTCGGAGTCGGCCCGGTCGGTCCAGGCGAGGGGGTGGGCGAGACGGCGGCCGCCGGCCCCGCGGTCGACCCAGCCGGCCCGGACGTCGGCGGCAGGCAGCCCGCGACGGCGGCGGCGAGAGAGAGGACGAGGGTGGGGCCGGCTCGGCGATCGGTCATCGGTTGACGTCTGACGGATGGCTGTCCAACCAAGGGTACGCGCACGCGGGATGCCCGGCCACGACCGATCGACCGCCGACGATCGAGTCCGTCGCCTCAGGCGGCCGACGAAGTAGGCGGGTCGACAGGAGTTGGCTCCTGGAGCGAGAACTCGCGGGCGATGGCGAGACCTTCGTCGGCAGTCGCGATCAGTCCTTTGCCGGTTCGCTTGGCAACGAAACAGGCGCGGTCGGCCGCCAGCAGGATCGAGTCCGACGTCAGGCCGTCGAGCGGGAACGTCGCCAGCCCGATCGAGACGCTGACGTCCATCCGTTGATCGGCCCAGGTCGTGCCCGGCCCGCCGATCGAGTGGATCGCGCCGCGGATCCGCTCGGCGACGGCAAGGGCGGACGTCGCATCGGTACGGGGCAGGAGGACCGCGAACTCGTCGCCCCCGTAGCGGAAGACGTGGTCCGAGTCGCGCCCGGCGCCGACGATCGACCTCGCCAGCTCGGCCAGCAACCGGTCGCCGGCCTGGTGCCCGAGTGCATCGTTCACGGCCTTGAAGTCGTCGAGGTCGAGCATGATCAGGCTGAACGGCTCGCGCGACTCGACGATCTGGTCCAGCCAGACCTGGAACGTCCCGTGGTTGAGGAGCGCGGTCAGATCGTCGGTCTGGGCTCGGATCTCGACGGCCCGATGGACCTCGGCGTTCTGGAGGGCGATCGAGACCTGGGCGGCGAACAGCTTGACGAGCTCGAACTCGTCCTCCGTGTAGCGCTGGGCGACGCCGAGGCGTTCGAGTGTGAGCACGCCCGTTGCGCCGTCGCGGCCGCGGAGCGGAACACAGATGAGGCTGCCGTCGAGGGCGCCAGTGGAGCGGAACTGGTTGACCCGCTCGTCCGCTCGCTCGTCGAGGACGAGGACCGGCTCATTGTGGCCGACGACCCACGTCGCGAGGCCCTCCTCGCCGGGTGCCCACGGCTCGAGGTATTCGGCTTCGTGGACGCCGCGGGCTGTCAATGGCGTGAGGAGTCCGGTCATGGCGTCGACGATCTCGATCGCGATGTTGTCGTAGCCGACGAGCTCGGCCAGGCGATCGGCGACCTGGTCGAGGATGGCCCGCGGCTCGAGCGTCGTCAGGATCGACTCCGTCACCTGGAGGAGACCGCGCTGGTTGACCAGCTGTCGCTCGAGGGCGTCCGACTGTTCCCGCAGCCGCTCGGTGGCGATCGCGTTGGCGAACGCCTGGGCCGCGAAGCTGGCATAGATGACGAGCAGGCGCAGGTCGTCGTCGCTGAACTGGTGAAGGCCGAGCTTCGACAGGACGAGCACGCCGAGCACCTGGTCCTCGAACGTCATCGGGGCGAGCAGCATCGACTCGTCGAGATCCTCCTCGGTGCCCGGGATCGTGTTCGCCCGCGGGTCCTTGCCGGCGTCAGGCAGGTTCTGGGCGAGTCGATGTTCGGCCACCCAGCCGGTGATGCCCTCGCCGAACCTGACCTGGAGCTGC